>NZ_JBLBUE010000005.1:0-81773 GCF_047290655.1 Alteromonas sp. AMM-1
AAAGTGGAGAGCAGACTTGGTCTATAGAGTACGTAAGGCGCGTTGATGAAGCCCAAAACAAACTGGTTATTGGCACCGAAACAGCGTTCTCTGTTCAGGGTTATAGCCTTGATCTTCATGCATACTATGCGTACGTTAGTGAGGGGTTTGGCTTCAGGGCTGAGCTTACTGAAGATTACCTTGGCACTGGGCACGGTGGTTCTGTAGTGATTAGTGGCAATCTCAATATTGGAGGATTAGACTGGTTCTCCCGTGTTGATGTGGTAGGTAACACTAAGCGATTGTTATTAGGGATAAAAAGGAAGTTCTGACATGACGCTGTGTGAAGCAGGAAATTTACTAACGTTAACTTTAGTGATTGGTTTGAGTAGTCCGTTACAGGCAGCTGACAACAATGACAACGCCTGTGGATTTAATGAAACTGCGCGCAGGCTGGCTGCATTAATTATGCAGGATACGCAACAACAACGTTCACACATTACTTGTCACCCGTTATTAGCACAAGCGGCTGAAGACAAAGCCCGTACCATGGCTGATTACGGTATGGTAAGACATAATTTAGGCGGCAGCCCTAACGGCAGACTCAGGGAAATAGGTTTTCCTATCCCTCATTACTATAGCGGTGTAATGGGTAATCAAGTTGAGGCGATTGCGGGAGGCTATTCAACGGCAGAGTCTGTGTGGGATGCGTTTAAACACTCCACAAGCCATCGACAACATTTGTTGGGAGAGCTGGATTTTTATCGCGAGCAGCAGTATATCGGCGTGGGTTTTTACAAAGACAAGAGTACGCCACACGTTGAATACTGGACGGTTTATTTAACGGAGGCGGCAAGTGATTCCGCTGTCCCGGCGTTTGAATACATACCCAATAAAGGGGTGTTTTTTGTCGAAGAGCCCGAAATTGCCGTACAGGTGTTTGATACGTCAACGACAGAAAATTAAGTAGAGATCTGTAACAACGGTCCCGTATACAGCTTTTATACGGGACGCTGTTTTCAGACACGCAGACTTACTTCGCAGTAATTTGCGAAATCAGCTGGCCAGTATACTCACCTGCAGTAATGTAACGGTTAATGCTGGCAACGTTCTCACCATATTGTTCAACAAACTCAACAATTGGCATGTCGTTGCACTGTACATTACTTGCCACATAGTTACGTGTCAGACCGGCATCTTTAATGGCTTTATGCAGCTTCATTTTGTTACCTTCAGCAGCCACAACACAGATATCACTGGTTACCGCACTGTCAGCAGCAACCAATTGTGTTTCCGCTTGTGCTAAGCCCATACCAGCAACACTAACACCAACAATCATCAATACTTTTGCAATAGCTTTCATCGTTTTTTCCTTTAGTTCCATTTAACGGGGAGAGTCCACTAAGCTAGAGCAACCACAGTGCCAACTTTTATTTTATTTAATTAACAACAAGTTACATCAAATAAAGGAATTATTGGCATTGAGCAAAAACAAACCAAAACTAAATACTGGTTAATTTGACCAATATTTAGCATAAATAATCTTAAGCTAACTCTAAGAACTGAAATGTGACAGGGTTTCAAAAAATGGGCATGTTCGAAGGCAAAAAAAAGGCCCACATTAGGTGGGCCAAACAGCAAGAACGCGTACACACTTTCAACAGTGCATACTTAGTATGGTCGCAAGGTGCAAATAGATCAAAAAATAATTTTATTTTTTTTAATTATTAAAAAAATATTATTTATATTAATAAAATTAATAATTTAGAAATTTGGGCGGTAATTATTCGATATGAAGGGGTTACGAAACTCACTCGACTTCGCCCTGAATAATTTTCAGCAGCTCAGCAGCGGCCAGCGCGTCGTCCAATGCCCTATGGTGATTGTCGAGCCGAATCCCGAAATGTTCCGTTAATGCTTTTAACGAATAAGAAGGCAATCCGGATCTATGCTGACGCATTCTCGCGCAAGTACACAATTTGGGGCGTCTGAATGAACGCTCCAGCCTGGCGAATTCCTGCTTGATAAAACCATAGTCAAAATTCACATTATGCGCCACAAACACACAACCATGAGTAAAGGCATCAATATCATCTGCTACAGCGTCAAAGGTGGGCGCATCCGCTACCATATCGTCGCTGATCCCGGTTAGCTGAGTGATCCGGTAGGGAATGTGCCGACCCGGATTAATCAAACTTTGCCAACGCGCCACTTCCAAACCATTAACAATCTTAACCATGCCCACTTCGGTAATTCTATGCTGTGGCGCTTGCCCACCGGTGGTTTCGATATCCACAACCACATAGGGTTGCATAGGATCCTGATACCAGTTCACCTGGGTGATATTGACGTTAAACCCGGCTTGCTTTAAGCGTTGAATGGTAACCAGCTGATTACGCCGTAACTGATCACCCGGCGCTTTAATTTCTTCAAATCGCAGTACGCCGTCTTCGATCACCATGATATCGGGAAACCCATCCCGCAAGTTGGCATAATCCTGTGTCATCAGGCGCAAGAACATGGCGAGTTTAGACACCTCGGTAAACTGCAAAAAGCGTTGAATAGTATCCAGTAAACCCTGCCGCCACATGAACACACTATTTACTTTGCCGTAATGAGTGGTGGCTTGTTTAAGCAGATACTGATTCAGTTTTTTCACATCCTTACAATACGTCTCCAGGTGTAAGTCAATTTGATCGCCAAAGCGGGCATAAAAGTCATTGTGCCTTAACACCTGTGGCCGACGATCAAATTCGCTTATCACCCCAAACTCACCATGTAACCAATCCCAAAAAACCAGACCAAACAGCGTTCGCCACAACGTATTTTCAGTGCGAAAAGCCTGTGCCTGTTTCTTTTGGTATGAGTCAATTACACCATTTTCCACGTCCTGAATGTACGACTCATCCAAGGAGATAGACTGGGTAGCATCCCGCAGCATATCAGTCAGTACCGACGTGCGTTTACTGCCAAACTTGCGTTGATAAAAATCTTCAGCAAAGGCCAGTAACGTATCAGAAGACGGATCATCGATAATGCGCTCAAGGGCAGCTTGCGCGGCTGCTTTGTCGCCCGTTTTGTAGGTTTCCCGGATCCATTTTTCCCGGGCATTATCGCTGCCCGCCTGATACAGATACGCCAGCGCTTTAGATGCATCTTTACTGAGCCAGAACTGCCCTAATGCATACAGCAACCTGTCGCGATAATCATGGCCAATCGCACAGAATACGGGCTTGTCTGTATGCGGGCTGAAAGCTTGTTTTTGCGCTTCATCAAATAACGAAAATTGCCTTAACGCATTAGCGTAATAAAATGCATTCAACGCCGCTTCCCGATGTTCAAAACGCGCCGAGTCGGCTATCGCGTCCTGGCGGGTTCGCATTACCCCCAGGTCACGCATCGAGAACTGATTAAGGCGCCCTCTGGAGTGACCGAAATACAAAAACAATAAATACCGCAAAACCTGATCAAACTCACAATACAAATACTGAGTTGCCAGGTCTCCGGTTTCAACAATATGGCCATTTAAATACGCATCTGAAAATGTGTCCACCAACACATTTTTGGGTGCTGAGGCCGGCACCTTATACCCATTTAACAACAGCAAATGCAGTAGATCGCTCTTTGTCATGACCTGTGTGATGTCGTGCACGCTGGCTGTTAACACATCGCCAAACCAGCCGGTGCTTTTCAGGCTGAACAGGGCGTCAAAAGGGGCGTGTATTTCGTCGTAACCAAAGGTTTTTACCACTACTACAGCGTATTTTCGGTTGGCTGCCCGGGCAACAATACACTGTGCGTTGTCATCAAGTGCGCGAAAGCGCTCTATAAACGCCTGCGCATCATCGCTTAACAACACCTTATTGGCGCCATCAAAGAAGCTCAGGAATTCATAAAAATGATCCAGGTAATATCGCTCTGGCAGTGTTTTACGCATGATTGAGTCCGCTAACCACATGACATGTATAAATATACAGCAGTTTATTCATTGCGACAAACCTTCACTTTTTGACGGCCTACCCAGGCAAAATATTCTGATAACGCTGGATCACTGAGTAATAACGACAATGTATGGCGCTGCTTTGCCAATTCGCTCTCGCTGTAAAACCGGTGAATACCATTGTGGCATTGCCTGCAAATCATTACACCACTTGCCAGTGCTTCTTTACTGTAATGTTTTTTAAAGTGAGCGCGGCGGTGCATCTTTCGCGGGATAAGATGATGAAAGGTTAGATAGGTCATTCTGCCGCAGCAGGCACAAAGACCTGTTTTCTGATTCTTCAATTTCAAGCAATCCAACTTCTCTGTTCTGACGTACAAACCACACATCAACGCGATAACAGGCCACCAATGAGTTTAACCAACGCCACCACCTTTGAATGCCCCTATTGCATGACAATCAACGATTTGGAAGTTGACGAAGTATATGACATCGACCAAACCCAGATAGTGGACTGCCAGATCTGCTGCCAACCCATAGTGGTTACCGTTACCCAAAACGACGGCGAGATTTATGTGCACGCTGACGTAGAAAATGAATAACCCATTTCACCCAGGAACCTGTTTTTGTGACTCATTTATTCGACACTGATGCAATAGACAACATGCCACAGCGCTTTCGTGCCAATTTTATTAACAGCTTGTCCGGCTATAAAAGTGCAAATCTGATCGGCACGTGTGATGCAAATCGCCACACTAACCTGGCCATCGTCTCCTCGGTGTTCCATGTCGGTGCCAATCCGCCCCTCATGGGTATGCTAATGCGACCACATTCCGTCACCCGCGATACGCTATCCAACATTAAGGAGCAGGGCGTTTATACAATTAATGCCGTGCCGGTTTCGATGTTTGAAAAGGCACATCAAACCTCAGCCAGATATACGCCCCAGCAGAGTGAATTCGATCACTGTGGTTTTACACCGTGTTGGCATGGTGATTTTACAGCGCCGTTTGTGGCAGAAAGTCCGATGCGGGTAGCGCTGCGAGTTGAAGATATTCAGCGACTGGATGCCAACAATACCGAACTGGTTATCGGCCGAATTGAGCAGGTATGGGTAGACAACAACGCCGTTGAGGACGATGGCACGGTAGATATTAGTCAGCTATCATTAACCTGTGTAAGTGGTCTCGATACTTATAACAAGGTGATACCTATCGCCAAAATGGCTTATGCCAAGCCCGACAAAATGCCCACCCCGATTAAATTATTTAATTCAGATCAATAGTTGGCAGTTTTGTTATTGGTAGATCCAAAAAAGGCGCGTATAAGTATAAACAGTTAAAATACATTGATGAACTTGTCGGTGTTTAACACTCTCTAAAGACCTGCCCATGGCAGGTTTTGTTGTTTTAGGCACCGGATAAAAAAGAATCATTCTCGTTTACATGCTGGAGTAAGTTTTTATGAAATCTGTCAACCGTCGCGACTTTCTTAAACTGTCAGGCACGACTCTGATTGGAATGACATTAGGTGGCGTTGCATTGCGTGCAAACGCTCAGGAACATTTGAGTGAAGATGACGCCACTGCCAAGGCGCTAAAGTACGTGAGTAAATCCGCTGTTGATGGTGCACAATGCGGCAACTGCATGTACGTACAAGGTGATGCAGCCGCTGAATGGCGTCCATGTGCAATATTCCCCGGCAAACAAGTTAACGCTAATGGCTGGTGCAGTGCCTGGGTGAAAAAGCCTGGTTAATCACTGGTCAACACAACAAAAAGCGGCACTTTACGTTGCCGCTTTTTTGTTATTTAACAGCCCCTATTTGTAAGGCTCGGCTGCCTTATTCAGTGACGGCGCATCAAAACGGGTTGTGTAAAAAACCGGGATGATACGAGAAGGCAGGATTGCCTGTACGGATTTCCCAACTGCCAGCACCCTGGCATCATCCCACTGCCCACCAATAATGCTCAATCCCACTGGCAAATCCCGAACAGCGCCCATTGGCAATGTGAGATGAGGGTAGCCAGCAATGGCCGCCATATAACCGATGCCAACATAACCGTTCGGTGCGTTGTCACCGTACACTGCATCAATTAAAAACGCTGGATTATTTGAAGGCGCAATCAATACGTCTACATTATTCCGGGTAAGTAACGCATCAATTCCATTCTCGCGTGTCGCCGCTCTTACCGTTTTCAATGCCCCGGCATAGTTGTCGTCATTCATGCCTTGGGTATTGTCAGACAGCAAAAAAATAGATTGATCGAACAACGCCATTTCGCGCACAGACGTGTTATTAAAGCCAATTAGCTCTGACAAATTAGACACTGGCAACGACGCTGGGCTCTGCAACAAATACTGATTCAATGCGGTTTTAAACTCTGCCAGCAGTACAAAGTAAGACTGTTTCCAAAAATCATCAGGTTGGGTGTGTTCGCTTATCTCAACTACGGTTGCACCAGCAGCATTAAGTGCAGTAACCGTTTTATCGAACAACTGAATGATATCGGCGTCTTCCCCCTGCCGCCACCGAACCACGCCAACGCGAAGATCGGCGAGACTAATAGCAGATTGAGCGAGTGTGTTGCTATCGGGACGGTTGGTATACGTGGTTACCGGATCTGCAGGGTCTACACCTGCCATCACCGACACCATTAATGCTGCGTCTTCCACACTACGTACCATGGGCCCGGCAGTATCCTGTGTAGGCGAAATAGGCACAATGTGAGAGCGCGACACCAGGCCAACGGTAGGCTTAAAGCCCACAATGCCATTCATTGAAGAAGGACAAATAATAGAACCATTGGTTTCGGTGCCCACTGCCAGCGAAGCGAGTCCTGCGGCAATGGCTACCCCTGATCCAGACGAAGAGCCACAGGCAGTGCGATTCAGCATATGAGGATTACGGGTTAAGCCGCCCACGGCACTCCAGCCACTTGATGACTTTTCAGAGCGAAAATTTGCCCACTCTGACAAATTCGTTTTACCTAAAATTACTGCACCGGCGTTGCGCAACTGGCTTACCAACGGCGAATCGCGATAAGTATGGTTATTGAGCAGCGCCAATGAGCCCGCTGTGGTAGGCAGTTCTTTCGACTCGATATTGTCTTTAAGCAATACCACCACACCATGTAACGGCCCTTTCAGCTCTCCCTTTGCGCGCATATCATCAAGCGCCTTAGCGTCTGCCAGCGCATGCGGGTTGAGCGACAATACACTGTTTAACATGGGGCCATTTTTATCCAGACGTTCAATGCGTGCCAGATACCCGCTAACGAGTGTTTCAGAGGTCAGCAAGCCGTTTTCCATTGCCACCAGTTGCTCAGTTGCCGTTGCGTCCAGCCATTTGGACTCCACTTGTATAGAACCCGGCGTAGCGCAGGACAAAAGCGCGAACGTAAACATAAACGTTAACGCAAAAATAATACCTTTGTGTTTCATGATGCTTCCTCGGTCTGCGTAAAATCATCATATACCATAAGAGCACAAGTGTATTGCGTGTTGGGGAGTATGCGCTTTACTGGTAAACTGGCGGAAATTTTGCACACGAGATCCTCATGCCCTGGCTACAACTTAAAATCGACACTTCAGCAAAACTGGCAGAACAAGTAGGGAATATGATGAGCGCGAACGGCGCTCAGGCAGTCACATTTGTAGACGCCAAAGACACGCCAATGTACGAGCCCAAGCCCGGAGAAGTGATGTTGTGGCCAGACACTCAGGTAGTTGGACTTTTTGAAGCTACCGACGACATGCCAACCATTATTAAAAACCTGGAAAAAGCACGTGTGCTGGGCAAAGGCTTTAAGTACAGCCTGGAACCACTGGAAGATAAAGACTGGGAACGCGAATGGATGGATAACTTCCACCCCATGCAGTTTGGCAACCGCCTTTGGATATGCCCAAGCTGGCGTGACGTTCCCGATCCCAACGCAGTTAACGTAATGCTGGATCCGGGCCTGGCATTTGGCACCGGTACTCATCCCACTACGGCCATGTGTTTGCGCTGGCTGGACGGTGTGGACGTAGCAGGCAAAACCGTTGTCGACTTTGGCTGCGGCTCAGGCATTCTGGCCATCGCCGCACTTAAGCTGGGTGCCAAAAACGTGATTGGTATTGATATCGACCCGCAAGCATTGCAGGCATCCATGGACAATGCTCAGCGCAATCAGGTAGAAGACCGTTTAGCGGTTTATCTGCCTGAAGACCAACCCACACTGCAAGCCGATGTGGTCATGGCAAACATACTTTCCGGCCCGCTCATTGAACTTCAGGACGTGATTACAAGCTACTGTAAACCCGGCGGTCTGTTGGTGCTTTCGGGCATTCTTGCTGAGCAAATTCCGCGCATTGAAGCCGCCTACGGGCGTGATTTTAATTTGCACGCAAGTGTAACAGATCAAGAATGGGCGCGGGTTTCAGGGCAACGCAAAGCATAATCTTTAAGATTCTGTAAATTAATTGCTAGCAGTTCGGTGTAATCCTGCTGTAACCCCTTTGCCACAAAATTGAAATCTTTTTGTCAAGACTAAGAACACAAATTTTGTGTGATTTTTAGCCTTTTCAAGCTCAAAGAAAACGCGTACACTTAGCGCCCCTTTCGGACAACTGGTTATTTTCTGCGCAAAGTTTGAGTGTTATTCATGCGAATTGGTCAGTACACGCTAGACAACAACTTAATGCTTGCGCCAATGGCTGGTGTCACAGACAGGCCGTTCAGGCAGCTGTGCCGCAGGCTGGGGGCGGGGCTCGCTGTATCAGAAATGCTCAGCAGTAATCCAAAAGTTTGGCACACCGCAAAGTCTATGCTTCGCATGGATCACAGTGGTGAAACAGGGGTACGCTCGGTGCAAATTGCAGGAGCGGACCCTGAGTTAATGGCCGACGCCGCCAGGCTCAATGTGGATAACGGTGCGCAAATCATCGACATCAACATGGGATGCCCGGCAAAAAAGGTGAACAAAAAACACGCTGGTTCGGCATTGTTACAGTACCCGGATTTAGTAGAGTCGATTGTTAAAGCCGTGGTTAACGCCGTGGATGTACCGGTTACGTTAAAAATACGGACCGGTTGGGACACAGATAATCGCAATGGGGTAGATATAGCCCGCATTGCACAGGAAAACGGCATACAATCGCTGGCCGTACATGGACGCACCAGAGCTTGTATGTATAAGGGTGAAGCCGAATACAGCACGATCCGCGCAATTAAGCAGGTTGTGTCAATTCCGGTTGTTGCCAATGGCGACATTACTTCACCGCAAAAAGCCAGGGACGTACTGGACTATACCGGGGCCGATGCATTGATGATTGGCCGTGGTGCACAAGGTAATCCATGGATTTTCAGAGAAATCGACCACTTTCTGAAAACCGGCGACCTCCTGGCACCGCCGTCGTTGCAGGAGCAACATGCGGTATTAAAGGAACACGTGGCAGCTGTTCATGATTTTTATGGTGATGAACAAGGTGTCCGTATCGCCCGCAAACACGTGGGGTGGTATTTATCGGAACACGATAAGGAACGTCAATTCCGTCAAACGTTTAATGCACTGGAGCTGGCCTGTGAACAGCTTAGTGCGGTAGACGACTATTTTAACGCGCTGCAAACTGGTGAGAGCCGACAGATCTCCCCGGCAGCTTAAGACTGATTAACAAAAGAGCAAGAAAGTATTATGTTCGATCAAAATGTAACTTCTCCTTTTACTACTACAGTAACAACGCCATCGCAAACTCAGGCACAAAAACCACTGCGTGATTCAGTAAAGCAAGCGGTTAACAAATACCTGAAGCAACTGGACAACACCAATATCGACAACCTGTACGAATTGGTATTGGCGGAAGTCGAAGCTCCATTACTGGAAGAAGTTATGACTTTCACCCGCGGCAACCAAACTCGCGCTGCCATCATGATGGGTATTAACCGTGGTACACTGCGCAAAAAATTAAAGCAGTACGGTATGAACTAAGACTGCACTGGGCTTAGCCCACTTAAGAGCACCTTCCGGTGCTCTTTTTGTTTTCACGCAGTAGGCCAAAGTCCTGGCGGTTTGCAACACTTACTGCGTTACATACAAGGATAGATGTCAGGCAACAGAACAACCCTTTTGATTAACCTCCGTCGAAGCAAGATACCACTATGGATACACCAAAACCGATTAAACGCGCACTGTTAAGTGTGTCAGACAAGACCGGCATTGTTGAGTTCGCCAAAGCCCTTCACGATGCAGGCGTAGAACTGTTGTCTACTGGCGGCACTGCCAAACTGCTGGCCGAGCAGGGCCTGCCTGTTATTGAAGTATCAAATTACACCGGTCACCCGGAAATTATGGACGGACGCGTGAAAACCCTTCACCCGAAAATCCACGGTGGTATTCTGGCGCGTCGCGGCACCGACGAAGCAGTAATGGCCGAAAACAACATCGGTCCTATCGACCTGGTTGCGGTTAACCTGTATCCGTTTGCTGCCACCGTTGCTAAAGAAGACTGCACACTGGAAGACGCCATTGAAAACATCGATATCGGCGGTCCAACTATGGTGCGCGCAGCCGCGAAAAACCACAAAGACGTCACCATTGTGGTTAACGCTGGAGACTACGCCCGCGTATTAGCCGAAATGGCAGGTAACGCAGGCTCACTCACTTACAACACCCGTTTCGACTTGGCGATTAAAGCCTTTGAACACACCGCTGAGTACGACGGCATGATCGCCAACTACTTTGGTGCACGTCTGGAATCAAGCGATTGCGCAGATGACTGCGGTCACGATCACAGCGAATTCCCTCGTACTTACAACGTACAAATGACCAAAAAGCAAGACCTGCGTTATGGCGAAAACAGCCACCAGTCTGCGGCGTTTTACGTTGAAAACAACATTCAGGAAGCCTCCGTTGCTACTGCTATTCAATTAAACGGTAAGGAACTGTCGTTCAACAATATCGCCGACACTGACGCTGCACTTGAGTGCGTGAAAGAGTTCGTTGAACCGGCCTGTGTTATTGTGAAGCACGCCAACCCTTGTGGTGTGGCGCTGGGTGAAAACATCCTGGAAGCTTACGATCGCGCATTCAAAACCGACCCAACCTCTGCGTTTGGCGGCATTATCGCCTTTAACCGCGAACTGGATGCCACTACTGCACAAGCCATTATCGACCGTCAGTTTGTTGAAGTGATCATTGCGCCAAGCGTAACTGAACAAGCGGTTGACATTGTCGCAACCAAAAAGAACGTGCGTCTGCTTGTGTGCGGCGACTGGCAGGGTCAGCTTACCGACGGCTACGACTTTAAACGCGTTAACGGCGGCTTACTGATTCAGGAACGCGACTTCGGCATGGTCGACATGGAAGACCTGCAGGTTGTGACTAAAGTACAGCCTACCGAAGCACAACTGCGCGACCTGATGTTCTGCTGGAAAGTAGCAAAATACGTTAAATCTAACGCCATCGTTTACTGCAAAGACAGCATGACCATTGGCGTGGGCGCGGGCCAGATGAGCCGTGTTTACTCTGCTAAAATTGCCGGTATTAAAGCGGCCGATGAAGGCCTGGAAGTAGCCGGTTCTGTTATGGCGTCTGACGCTTTCTTCCCGTTCCGCGACGGTATTGATGCCGCAGCAGCAGCGGGCATTAAGGCCGTTATTCAGCCAGGCGGCTCAATGCGTGACGAAGAAGTCATTGCCGCAGCCGACGAGCACGGCATTGCAATGGTATTTACCGGAATGCGTCATTTCCGCCACTAGGCGATGATTTGCGTTAGCCTGACATCACGAATGTTAATATTCTGTGTTAGGCTAACGGCACAATCACGACAGAAAGGAAATCCCATGCGTAAATCAGCGTTGTTGTTACTTGCAAGTTTGTTGTCAGTTCCTGTATTTAATGCACAGGCAGATGCCATTGCCGATGCGGCTGCCAGCGAGCACCGCTCAGCCCAGGCTAAATTGCGTGACGAATACCGTCACCCTCAGCAAACTCTGCGTTTCTTTGACATTCAGCCCTCCATGACGGTTGTTGAAATCAGCCCGGGTGGCGGCTGGTACACCGATATCCTTGCCCCGCTGTTAAAAGACGAAGGCAAGTTGGTGGCCGCTCACTTCTTTGTAGAGGAAGGCAGTCCGGATTACTACCAGCGCTCACTGGCGGCGTTTAAAGAAAAAATGGCGAATCATCCGCCTTACAGCAACATTGAACTGACCGCATTTCACCCGGTTAAAGCATTAACGGTAGCGAAAGTGGCCTCAGCCGATCGCGTGCTGACATTCAGAAACGTACACAACTGGTATATGGCCGACAAAGACAGCGGCGTACTCAATGCCATGACTGCATTTTACAACGCACTGAAACCTGGTGGCATGTTAGGCGTGGTGGATCACCGCTTACCAGAGACTGCCAGCGATGACACCATGGAGTCTTCGGGCTACATGAAGCAGTCGTACGTGATCAAAATGGCCGAAAAAGCCGGTTTTAAACTGGTAGCCAGCAGCGAAGTAAATGCTAACCCACTTGATACAGCGGACCACCCCAAAGGCGTATGGACGTTACCCCCGTCGTTGCGCTTGGGTGAAGAAAACCAGGCCCATTATATGGCCATTGGTGAAAGTGACCGCATGACCCTGAAATTTGTTAAACCTGATTAACTAACGGAATCTACTCAATGAAGGTACTTGTGATTGGCGGCGGTGGCCGCGAACATGCGTTAGCCTGGAAAGCGTCTCAATCTGCTGGTGTAACCGATGTCTATGTGGCACCGGGCAACGCTGGCACAGCCATTGAAGACAACCTCACTAACGTGGATATCTCTGCCACTGACGTAAGTGCTTTGGTCGCGTTTGCCAAAGAAAACCAAATCGATTTAACCATTGTAGGCCCAGAAGCGCCATTGGTTATTGGTGTGGTTGATGCGTTCCAGGCCGAAGGCCTGACTATCTTTGGTCCAAGCAAAGGCGCCGCTCAGCTGGAAGGCTCAAAAGCGTTTACCAAAGACTTCCTTGCCCGTCACAATATTCCTACGGCTGAGTACCAGAACTTCACCGAAATCGAGCCGGCTTTAGCTTATGTTCGTGAAAAAGGCGCACCGATTGTGGTGAAAGCCGACGGCCTGGCTGCTGGCAAAGGCGTTATTGTAGCAATGACACTGCAAGAAGCCGAAGACGCTATTCGCGACATGCTGGCTGGCAACGCCTTTGGTGAGGCGGGCAGCCGTGTCGTTATCGAAGAATTTCTGGACGGTGAAGAAGCCTCGTTTATTGTGATGGTAGACGGTAAAGACGTAGCGGCATTTGCTACCAGTCAGGATCACAAGCGTGCCGGAGATGGTGATTCAGGCCCCAATACCGGTGGTATGGGTGCGTATTCACCTGCACCGGTAGTGACACCTGAAATCCACCAGCGCGTAATGGACGAAGTGATTAACCCTACCGTTGCTGGCATGGCCGCAGAAGGCTATCCCTACGTGGGCTTTTTGTACGCCGGCCTGATGATCATGGAAGACGGCACGCCCAAAGTGATTGAGTACAACTGCCGCTTTGGCGATCCAGAAACTCAGCCCATTATGCTGCGTTTGCAATCTGATTTGGTTGCGCTGTGCCTGAAAGCCTGTAAAGGCGAATTGGCCGGTACGCACATCGACTTCGACCCACGTGCTTCTGTTGGCGTGGTGTTGGCAGCAGGCGGTTACCCGGGTGATTATGCCAAAGGCAAAGTGATCCGTGGTCTGGAAGACGCCGCTAAGCTGGACGGAAAAGTATTCCACGCGGGTACTGCGCTGAACGGCGACGACGTGGTTACCAGCGGCGGACGTGTATTGTGTGCCACTGCGTTAGGGAACACAGTTACCGAAGCTCAGCAACAAGCCTATGT
This sequence comes from Alteromonas sp. AMM-1, assembly GCF_047290655.1. NCBI lineage: Bacteria > Pseudomonadati > Pseudomonadota > Gammaproteobacteria > Alteromonadales > Alteromonadaceae > Alteromonas > Alteromonas sp. AMM-1. The sequence goes on from NZ_JBLBUE010000005.1 coordinate 13,776, forward strand.
GTTAACCAAGGCTATTGACTGGGAAGACGTATACTACCGCAACGACATTGCTTACCGCGCGATTGCTCGCGAAAACAGCTAATAACCTGTATACGCCAGCCCCGTTTTTTGCAGGGCTGGCGACTTTTTTATCTCGCCAGAATGCGTTGTGTATGACGGCATTCACAACTAACGTTACTACTATTACCTCTCCTGATGGAACTTTACCGCAGAGGTTAGTACTAATTACTGTATTTCTCATTGGCACGGATTGCTGAACGCAGAACTGAATTTTCAGCTTTTCTGGTCATTCATATTAATCAAGGAATGGTTATGCAATTGAAACCGCTATTACTTAGCAGTGCTTTACTCCTCTCTTTTCCCGCATTTGCCGCACAAAACGAAGTGACGTTTGGCATAGGCGATTTACAGGATTACACCTCGCCGTTTATTGGACTGGAATACAAGCGCTATTTCAGCGATGTGTCTGCTGAAAATCAGCCGCACCTGATTTCGCCCTACCTGAACAAAATCAACAGCGCCTACGGCCGCTATTTCACTACGGATGTGTATGATTTCTATCAGGTTGGCGGCGAGTGGTTTATTGATGACCGCTGGGTGGTGAATACCCATTTTCGGTATGTAGACTACAGCAGAACAGCCACCACAACTTATGCCACCGCCGACATTGATGTGGGCTATTTTTTATCCTCAAATTGGCAGGTTGGGGCTGGTAGCTATTATCAGTATCAGGAATCCAGGCCGTTTTATTACAACGGCGAAACCTACACCAATGACCGAACGTTCTCGCGCAATCGAAACAGCATTAAAGCATTTACCCGATACACCAATGTGACCAACGGCAGCGGTTGGGATATGGGTGCCGAAGTGATTTTCACCAGTTCGCTTCGCGCAACGCTGGATGCACGCTATTTCTTTAATCCCGATGTTAGCCTCAACCTCACCTACCTGATAGAAGAAAATGACGAAGACTATCTATACGACGAAGGTGACATTGCAGAAATTACACTGGATTACTGGTTCACTCGCCACTTTTCTTTGCAGGTTGGTGCTGGTGCCCGCATAGGGGGCGATGAAGATGGCCTGGCTACCGTAACACTCACAACCAGTTATCGTTTTTAATCGATGACGCCGGCAGGCTCTCCAATGCTCGCGAGCCTGCCAGAATACGCCACCGACCGGTCACATGTGTTTACGCTGGCTCAACGGGCTTCCTGCGAAAGCGATTCACCATATTCCCGGTTAACGCCCAAACCATTACGCCAGACCAGGCAATAAGAGAAAAGCCCGCAGGCACACAAGCCATGAGTATTAATTTAAATTGCTTGCGGTTGAACAGCAGTGCCACCAGTGCAGGCAAAAACCAGGTGAAAACAACCAATGCTCCCACCACGGTTAGCGTTAAGGGATCGGCCGTTGTAAATAGTTGTGCAAAAGCGTCCATGTATCTGTCCTTTAAAAAATGTGTTCAGATATACAGTCCCGGCTTATCCGAAAAGATTACAAAGACAGCTAAAAAATTAATACACATCAAGGTTTACATCCTGATGACTTGCCATGTTGTTGCTTCCAGCGCTAAGGTAATAGCACATTGAGGAAGCACTATGTCACAGCAATCATTTCAGGCACGCCTGTACCACATTTTAGAACCCGCTCAAAAAGGTGATAAATCCAGTCGCGTGTTCGACCTGCTGCTGATTGCCCTTATCTTGCTAAATGCGTTTGCGGCCATGATGTCTACGGTTGAGCCATTTCATCAACGATGGGCTGTACCGCTTTATTGGTTTGAAGTGTTTTCAGTGGTGGTATTCACGGTAGAATACCTTTGCAGAGTAATAAGTTGCGTGCATGCGCCGCAAACACGTGTTTTCCGGCAAGCCCCCTACATGAAGCCCTGGCAACAACGTATTCGCTACCTGTTCACGCCCATGGCACTAATCGATTTGCTGGCCATCCTGCCGTTTTACCTCAGTATGTTGTTTGTGATTGATCTTCGCATTCTGCGTTTGCTGCGCTTAACCCGTTTAATCAAGCTGGGACGCTACTCCCACTCAGTAAACTTGTTACTCACCGTCATCCGCAAAGAAGCCAGAGTGTTGTTTGCTGCCGTGTCGGTATTAATTATTGTGATGGTGCTGTCTGCTACGGGTATGTATTACATTGAACAACATGCTCAGCCCAGCGCTTTTGGCAGTATACCGGCAGCATTGTGGTGGGCCATTAACACGCTCACCACTGTCGGCTATGGTGATGTAACGCCTGTTACACCGCTGGGTAAACTATTTTCAGGCGTGATCACTATTCTAGGCGTGGGCATCTTCGCTCTTCCGGCGGGTATTCTTGCCGCCAGATTGTCGGAACTTAGCCGGGTTCGTCGCGATACTTTTCGCAAGCACGTACTGGAAGTGATGGAAGATGGCAGCCTTACGCCGCACGAACTCGGGCGGTTAAACCAATTACGCGAAGCATTGGATTTAGACGATGAACAAGCCAATTTGCTGATCGATCTAGCAGTAGAAAACACCAGGCAGTTAGCGGGCTCACAAGGTATGAACTTCTGCCCTCACTGTGGTAACTCGCTTGTTTCACACCCGGTATCAAAAGTGGATGACGCTTGATTATTCTGTCCGCTCAGCATATAACTAGAGTCTGGTTTTCTCGCGCTGAGACAGCACCCCGACGTTTTCCTCTCGGTTACCGTGCGTCCACTAAATAAAGAATTGTCATGTCGGTTAAACATCCCATTATAGCGATTACAGGTTCTTCTGGTGCGGGTACTACCACCACCACGAATGCCATTCGACACATTTTTCGCAATCTAAGCATTGATGCAGCCTATGTGGGTGGCGATAGCTTCCATCGCTTTACCCGCCCGGAAATGGAAGTCGAAATTCGCAAAGCCCAGGAGCAAGGTCGTCACATTAGCTATTTTGGCCCCAAAGCCAACGACTTTGCCTTGTTAGAAACGTTATTCCAGCAATACGGCGAAGACGGCACGGGTAAATTCCGTCAGTACTTGCATACTTTTGACGATGCGGTGCCTTTCAATCAAATGCCCGGTACCTTTACGCCCTGGCAGGAATTGCCATCCAGCACTGATTTGTTGTTCTATGAAGGGTTACACGGCGGCGTCAAAACCGAAGATATTGATGTGGCCAAGCATGTGGACTTACTGGTTGGCATGGTGCCCATTGTAAATCTGGAGTGGATTCAGAAGATTGTGCGCGACACCACCGATCGCGGGCATTCCCGTGAAGCGGTGATGAGTAGTATCGTGCGCGGTCTGGACGACTACTTCCACTATATCACGCCACAGTTTTCGCGTACTCACGTGAATTTCCAGCGCGTGCCTACTGTAGATACCTCAAACCCATTCAGTGCGCGGGAAATCCCCACTCAGGATGAGAGCTTTGTAGTGGTGCGTTTTCGACGCGAAATGAAAAACGTAAACTTCCCGTATTTACTGCAAATGATCGACGGTGCGTTTATGTCGCGTATTAATACGCTGGTAGTGCCGGGTGGAAAAATGGGTCTGGCAATGGAGCTGATTTTAACCCCGCTGATTGAAGATTTAATGAAGCGTAAAACCAAACGGGGCTATCAAATGGACTGGGTTCAGTAACCCACCGACACAGCATTTAACATACTGATAACAAATAAGTTCTTAAGTACTAAGACCAAAGTCGCGCATTCGCGCAAAGAATACCAGTTATACCCAAAAACACGTTCAAATGAGCGTGTTTTCGCTTTACTCATGCGCGCGAATTCTTACAATACAGCCACTGTTCTAGTGGTGAATTCGTTATGCTCGACACTGTCCTTCTCCTCCTTGCTGCCCTGGCCCTTTTGGGTGTGATGTTCGAAGAAGTTTTACACATCAACAAAGCCAAGATTACGCTGTTTTTCGGTACACTGGCGTGGATGTTGTTGTTTATGACCTCCGGCAGCGCTGAACAAACCGAGCGTATTAACGAAGGGTTGCTGCATAACATCACAGAAATCTCTACCCTGTGGCTGTTTTTGGTTGCTGCCATGACCTTTGTGGCCTACCTCAACCGTAAAGGCCTGATAGCCAACCTGTTAAACCTGGTGATGCCCAGCAAAATATCGCTCAAAAAGCTGATGTTTATTACCGCGCTGTTCAGCTTTTGCTTTTCATCGCTTGCCGACAACATTACGGCAACACTGGTATCGATAGCCATGGTGCTATCGCTGGGATTGCCATTCAATCAAACGATGCGCTTCGCTGTGTTAGTGGTATTTGCCGTAAACTCCGGCGGAGTGTCGTTGATCACCGGTGACGTAACTACGCTGATGATTTTTATGCAGCACAAGGTAACCATTACTCAGTTGTTCTGGCTTTTATTACCGTCGTTCACTGCGGTTATGTTGCTGGCAACCATGTTAAGTACAGGCATGTCAGGCGTGGTGAAAATTCGTAAAACCCACCACGACACTAACCCAATCGACTACGTGATTGGTGGAATCTTTTTAGCCACTATCCTGTTTACCCTGATCCTTAACGTACTCTTTGCTATTCCACCCATGCTGAGTTTCCTGGCGGGCATGGCTATTATGTTTTTGGTTGCCAATTCCATGGGCGATAAGGACGATCAGGATCCTATTCTCGACTACATCCGCTACATCGAATTCGACACTCTGCTGTTCTTCCTGGGCGTATTGCTACTGGTGGGCATGCTTGAGCATATCGGTGCATTGCACTCGCTGGTTTATCTTTACGAGATGTTTCCGCCATCCGTTGCCAATTTCATAATGGGCGCCGTATCCGCGCTGATCGACAACGTTCCGCTAACCGCTGCTTTGCTGAAAGCAGATATCACCATGACCGTAAGCGAATGGATGCTACTTACCTATGCCGTAGGTGTTGGTGGTTCACTGCTGGTCATTGGTTCGGCAGCGGGGATTGTGGCGATGAGTAAAGTACAGGGCCTGAGCTTTGCGCGCTACGGCAAATACTTTTTGCTACTGTTGATTGCCTATACCGTGGGATATGCCCTGGTATACGGCGTTTCAACTTATGTCATGCCCATAGCCTGACACGCTTTGTAACAATCCGCCGAAGGCTGAAACATCTGAGCACTTTTGTCTTTGCCCACTTAGGGTTATAGTTGCAAAGAGTACTTATGCAACTGGGGCCGGCAATGGGTCAGGAAACGTCAAAAATATTGGTTGTCGACGACGACATGCGTTTACGCAGTCTGTTGGAACGCTATTTAGTAGAACAGGGATTTCAGGTTCGCACGGCGGCCAATTCCGAGCAAATGGATCGCCTGTTAGAGCGTGAAAACTTCCACCTGATGGTACTGGATCTCATGCTGCCAGGCGAAGATGGCTTGTCGATTTGCCGACGCTTACGTCAGGCCGAAAGCAAAATGCCCATCATCATGCTGACCGCCAAAGGCGACGAAGTAGACCGCATAATCGGCCTTGAAATGGGTGCCGATGACTACCTGCCAAAACCGTTTAATCCACGCGAGTTACTGGCAAGAGCGCGCGCAGTGTTACGCCGTCAAACTGTAGAAGCGCCCGGCGCACCGTCGATGGAAGAACAAATTGTGGTATTTGGAGATTACCGGTTAAACCTGGCTACCCGGGAAATGACCGCCAGCGGCAAACCATTATCGTTAACCAGCGGTGAATTTGCTGTTTTGAAATCGCTGGTAACGCACCCTCGGGAGCCTTTGTCGCGCGATAAGCTTATGAACCTGGCACGTGGCCGCGATTACAGCGCGCTTGAACGCAGCATAGATGTACAGGTGTCACGCCTGCGCCGCATGCTGGAAAAAGATCCCGCCAGCCCTCGCTACATTCAAACTGTGTGGGGTCTGGGCTACGTGTTTGTGCCCGACGGCGAAGCGGTATAAGCAGTAATCTGTGAGACTACTCCCTAAAAGTGCCTTTGGGCAAACGGTTATGTTGATAGGCGTGCTACTGCTTATCAACCAGGTAGTCTCATACCTGTCGGTAACGCTTTATTTTATTCGCCCCAGTTATGAGCAAATTAACAGCCTGATCGCCACTCAGGCTGCTACACTCAAAGTCCAGCGTGACTGGATAGACGATCCGAATTTTTCAGACGCGTTAACCACCAGCACCGGCATTGCGTTTTTCAGCCAGGAAGCCGCCCAGAAAAACGAGTTAAACCAGGCCACTTTTTATAAATTCATGTCGGATCAGGTAAGTCAACAACTCGGCGAAAAGGCCGAGGTTCGCATTAGCGCGCCATTACTTACCGAGCAAGACACCCCTTATTACGTATGGCTTAACATTGAAACCTTGCCTGACATGTGGATCCGCATGCCGGTGTATGGGCTAAGCGATGCCAATATCTTCCCGCTTACCCTGTATTTACTGCTGATTGGTATTTTGAGCGTAGGCGGCGGCTGGCTATTTGTGCTGCGCTTGAACCGCCCGCTTAGCGCCCTGCAGCGCGCTGCGATTAAAGTAGGCCGCGGGCAGTTTCCTCCGCCACTAGCGGAAGAAGGCAGTAGTGAAATGATTCAGGTTACCCGCGCATTCAACCGTATGAATCAGGGTATCAAGCAGTTAGAACACGATCGCATGGTCATGACGGCCGGTATTTCCCACGATTTGCGCACCCCACTCACGCGTATTCGCCTGGCAACAGAAATGCTGCCAGACGATCAGGAATGGATAAAAGAAGGCATTGTCAGCGACATTGAAGACATGAACGCCATTATTGATCAATTTATTGAATATGCCCGTCAGGAGCAGCAGGAAAAGCAAGAGAACCTGAACCTGAATGCGCTTATTAACGAACTGGTGCACAATCGCCAGTCCAATGCATCGAGCCAGGCCGACGGACAGGAAGCCAGGCACATACATACCGAACTCAATCCCTTGCCGCCAATACCACTGCGTAAAGTGGCCGTAAAGCGCGTAATCGAAAACCTTATCGAGAACGCCTTTCGCTACGGCAGCAATAAAATTGAAATAACCAGCTACTTCGATGAAAAACAGCATCGCGTGGTCTGCGCCGTTCGCGACTTCGGACAGGGTATTCCGGAAGACAACCTGGAAGCCATGTTCAGACCCTTTTCTCAGGGCGATACCGCCCGAGGCTCAGGTGGCTCTGGGCTTGGCTTGGCAATCACCAAGCGCATTATTGAAATGCACGGTGGCCAGGTTAGCTTAAGAAACCATCCACACGTAGGGTTAATAGCCGAATTCTGGCTGCCCAGTGAAGGTTTGTAGGCAGGATTCAGTTTCCCTACTCACCATTGCTAACGCCTGCAATCTTTCCAATGTAATTTGCCTCCCGGGCTTCAAATGCGTTTGGTGGCTAACGTTGTGCAAACGAACAATGTTTGTTAAGGCAAACAATTTCACATGAATCAGAACTATTTTGTTTGCCAAAGTAAACAAAATCATTCAAAACATAAAGCCAGTGTTTTCTGGGGCGCTGCGCTCACTCTGCTTTTCATAAGTAATCCCTTTCATACTGAACAAACATCACAAGTCAGGCGTGCCGGATCAGTTTGACGCAAATAAACGCCAGTTCATTTTATGTTAGGCAAATTATTGGCCGGAGCTTGCATTGGGATAAGCATTAGCGTTATTGAATAGGATTGATAAAGCTGCAAGGGTTGCGGTTATCTGCCACCATAAAAAAGCCCGCTTACTCGCGTAAACGGGCTAATTTATCACTTTGAGGACGTGATAAAAATCGGAAAGCCTATGGCTTAGTTACCCGGGCCTGCGTGCTTAATCGCATCAGACACATCGTAACGTTCAAAGTTATCCTGGAAGTCTTCTACCAGCTTGGCAACGTATTTGTCGTAAGCCGCTTTGTCTTGCCAGGTTTCTTTTGGCACTAACAGCTTGCTGTCTACACCAGGTACCGCTACCGGTACATCCAGGTTTAATCCGTCGATGTGCGTGGTTTCCACATTGGCCAGATCGCCATTTACAATCGCATCGATTACCGCACGGGTAGTAGGGATATCGAAACGCTTACCGGTGCCGTATGGACCACCTGTCCAGCCAGTGTTAACCAGGTACACTTTAGCGTTGAATTCCTTCACACGTTTAATCAGCAGCTCGGCGTATACGCCTGCCGGACGTGGGAAGAACGGAGCGCCAAAACAGGTGGAGAATGTAGACTCGATGTCAGACGTTGAACCAATTTCAGTTGAACCCACTTTGGCGGTGTACCCGCTCAGGAAGTGGTATGCTGCGGCTTCTTCGGTTAACACCGAAACAGGCGGTAATACGCCTGATACGTCACAGGTTAGAAACACCACTGAACGCGGCTCGCCAGCCATGTTTTCTACTACGCGTTTTTCTACGTGGTCTAATGGGTAAGCGGCACGAGAGTTTTGCGTTAGCGACACATCGGCATAGTCAGGAGTGCGGGTGTCGTCCAATACAACGTTTTCCAGAATGGTGCCGAATTTAATGGCATCCCAAATCACCGGCTCGTTCTTTTGCGACAGGTCGATACATTTTGCGTAGCAGCCGCCTTCTAAATTAAATACGGAGCCTGGCGCCCAGCCGTGCTCGTCGTCGCCAATCAGGAAACGCTTAGGATCGGCCGACAATGTCGTTTTACCGGTGCCTGACAAACCGAAGAACAGGGTAACATCACCTTCTGCACCTACGTTTGCTGAACAGTGCATTGGCAGTACTTCTTGTGCAGGTAACAGGAAGTTTTGCACAGAGAACATGGCCTTTTTCATTTCGCCCGCGTAACGCATACCGGCAATCAGTACTTTGCGTTCAGCAAAGTTAATGATCACGGTGCCGTCGCTGTTGGTGCCGTCCCGCTCTGGCTCGCACACGAAACCAGGCACGTTCAGCACTTGCCAAACCGGCTTGTTCTCGCTGTTCCAGTGATCAGGGGTAATAAACATGTTTTTGGCAAAGATATGCTGCCATGCTGTTTGCGTTCTCACTACAATCGGTAACGCATGTGCCGGATCGGCACCAACCTGTAACTGCGAACTGTAATATTCTTCCAGCCCCATCAGGTGGGCTTCTACCCGTTTCCACAGCGCATCAAACTTAGCTGCGTCAAACGGACGGTTAACCTTGCCCCAATCGATATCCTGTTCTGTTGTCGGCTCTTTAACAATGAACCTATCCAGCGGCGAACGGCCTGTTCGCTTGCCTGTTTCCACAACCAACGCACCATTTGCGGCTAGCTGCCCCTCGCCCTTATTCAGCGCATGCTCTACAAGCACCGCTGCTGATAAATTTGCCCATTCCTTTGCTGCTGATTGAATCGCTGCTGCCGCGGTCATATCACCTCACCCTCAAAACTGTAAACTTTCACCCAGACTTTCAGAATTCACCAAAAGCCCAACCATTGTATAGCAATAAAGGCATTGAACAACATCAAACTGAACAATAATGGGTATTAATTTTGTGCAATTTCCATTAATTTTCTGAAAGTCACTACAAAATCCACCCTCAATTTTGTCGTGCCATCCGCAGTTCAGGCAGGAAATTCAACGCCTGAATCTGGTGTACAGCGGCCATAACATCGTGTAAAGCAACCTCTACAGGCTACATTTTTACTATGCATAGCGGGAAAATAGGAACATTGACGCAGGTCAACAGAAGGGAAGTGCATGGCACAGGAATGTGCCATGCTGGCAGGTTGTTGTTATTGCGGAGTAGAAGGACTTTGGCTGTAACCAGAATGTAATGCTTCAACATCAATTTCATCGAAGCGATATTCGGTATGGCAATACTGACAGTTCATCGCAATAGCGCCTTCGGCTTTAATGATGTCCAGCAGTTCCTGCTTATCGAGATTGCGCAAAGCTTCGCTACTGCGTTGGCGCGAACAGGTGCAGGCAAATGCAACCGCTTTAGGAGCGTATAACTGAACGTGCTGCTCGTGATACAAGCGGTACAACACATCTTCAGCAGGCAACGAGAACAACTCTTCCGCTGTCATGGTTTCGGTTAATGTACACAGGTGTTCAAACTCGCTTTCGCTGGTCACCTGGGTAGATTCTGCCGATTGCGGCACTACCTGTAACAACATGCCGGCGGCCTTCGGTTGGTTATCTACCGAAAAGTCAGTGTGAATGAACACGCGGGTAGCCAACTGCTCCGAACGTTCAAAGTAATCCTCCAGACACCCTGCCAATGAGCCTTTATCCAGTGCTACCACGCCCTGATAACGCTCGCCCTCAGTAGGAGTAATGGTGATCACTAACACGGCGTTTTCCACCAACTCACTGAATGTGGCCTCCGACAAATCCGCGTTTTCATCCCAGCGCGCCACGCCGCGCAAGGTTTGCTCGTGGGTAGCGTTAATTACGGCATAACGCACCTTGCCCTGGCTTTGAATTTGCAAACCCACTTCGCCTTCAAATTTCAGTGTTGCCGTTAGCAAACTGGTTGCTGCCGCCATTTCGGCCAACAGTTGTTGAATAGATTTGGGGTAATCAGTGCTGTGAACAATTGGCTTTAAGGTATCCTGTAACCTTACCAATTCGCCCCGCACACTGGCTTTATCAAATAAATATCGGTGTAGTTGATCAAACTGATTCATCTCAATTCCTGTCTGGGTGGTTTGCACCCTATTGATGCTTAAACTTAATTAATTCGCGACGCTGCTTTTTATCGGGTCGATGATCCGGTTTCGGGCTATGGAAGGTCTGCATCTTTCTGGCCAATTGATTTTGCTCGCGTTTTGCTACGCTTTCCGGGGTTTCCGAATACATCAGCTCCGCCTCTTTTGCGGGTTGCCGCTTTTCTTCTATCCCGGTAACCTGCACTTCCTTCACATCCCATCCGGCTGGCACTCTGATCAGTGCACCCATCTCTACGATCTTGCCTGGCTTACTCTTTTGTCCATTATAGTGAACTTTTCCGGCCTGAATCAGGTCTCTTGCAATAGCGCGCGTTTTTGCAAGGCGTGCCGCCCAGATCCATTTGTCCAGTCGTACTTTAAGGGCTGTGTTGTCGTTGTTTACCATGAGCGTTTTACATACAAAAATGTCATATTTATTTAACCTGCCTGTATTAAGGTTGTTGCCCCCGCTCAGACTAGGCTATGATGTGACTGTTTAATAGCGGCTTATGTTCCACCAATTTGTTGTTTTCAGATGATAATTAATCAAACCAGCTTGCAAAATATCCCAGCGTTGCTGACAGCACATCAAACACGTATTCGCGTGGTTGTGCTCGTGCTATTAAGTATATATCTGATTGCGTACGCAGCGGACATAACCTGGAAACTTATTCCCACCCCGTCCTCAAACGCCCCGGTTACCACACCTGCCCGTTATACCGGTTCGGTTGCCAGCTCTCAAAATGGGGTCGATATAGGGCAAATACAACAGTTGAATTTATTCGGCGAGGTAAATAAAACCGCGCCACCTCCTGTACAGGAAACCATTACCGATGCACCGGAAACCCGATTAAATTTAGTATTGTCGGGCCTGGTGGCAAGTTCCAGTGAAGATGCGGGTACTGCCATTATTGAAAACCGTGGAAAACAGGCCACTTATGCCATCGGTGACAAAATTGATGGAACGAATGCGGTGCTTAGTCAGGTCCTTACAGACAGAGTCATCATTAAAAATGGTGGGCTGCACGAAACCTTAATGCTGGCCGGCCTGGATTTCAAAAAACAAATGGGTGGTGGCAGCACAGTGAGCAACCGCCAGCCAGCCAGAGTACAGCCACCGGCACAGCCTTCGCGCAGAGCGCGCGAACTTAGCGACGATGCCGTGGCCGCCACCGAAGCATTACGGGACAAACCCGCCAGCTTCACCGACTACATCTCAGTAACACCTGCGCTGGAAAACGGCCAGATGATTGGTTACCGCGTGAAACCTGGCAAAGACGCCAGCTTATTTGAGTCGGTAGGATTAATAAACGACGATGTCGTTATTCAAATTAATGGTCTGGATTTAACAGACCCGGCTCAGGCCCGCGATGCAATGGGTGAGCTACGAGATGCGCAGTCTATAGAACTTACAGTGACCCGCGAAGGCGAGTACATTACACTGTTTTTAGAGATGCCTGAGCAGTAATGAACGCAACAGTGAACAGGATACAAACTATGAGGCAAGTTGGTCGAACCTGGTTGACCCGGATTGGAATTGCAGTGTGTGCCACTGCGATGTGTATGCAAGCCGCGGCCATCGAGCGTATGCCCAAATTTCAGGACACCGACATCAATGAGTTTATTACTATTGTGGGTAAGAACCTGCAACGAACCATTATTGTTGATCCGAATGTTCGCGGCAAAATCAGCGTTATTAGTTATGACATGCTCAACGAAGAGCAGTATTACCAGTTCTTTTTAAACGTATTACAGGTGTACGACTTTGCGGTTGTGGAAATGCCCAACGGCATACTAAAAGTCGTGCGTTCTAAAGATGCTAAAACCTCGAATATTCCGGTAGTGGAAGATGCTGCACTGGATGGCGATGAAATGATCACCCGCGTTATTCCGGTATACAACGTGCCGGTGCGCGAGCTTGCCCCTATTTTGCGTCAGTTAAACGATCAGGCTGGCGGCGGTAACGTAGTAAGTCACGATCCATCAAACGTAATGATGCTAACCGGGCGCGCGGCGGTAGTGAACCGCTTGGTAGAAATTATTGAACGCGTTGACCGCGCCGGTGACGAAGAGGTTGATATTGTAAAACTGCAATTTGCGTCAGCCTCAGAAATGGTACGCATTGTAGAAAGCATCAATAAATCTCAGGGCAAACAGAATACCGGTACGAAGTCTGAGCCACGCGTGGTAGCAGATGATCGCACAAACAGCGTAATTGTAAGTGGTGATGCTAAAGCCCGTCAGCGTTTAATCAACCTCATTCAGCGCATGGATCAGGAACTGGAATCTAACGGTAACACCCGGGTTATATTCCTGAACTACGCCAAGGCAGACGATCTGGTAAAAGTATTACAAGGCGTGAGCGATAGCATTCAGGCGGAAGAAAAGGGCACCGCGAATACTGGCCGCCGCAGCGGTGGTAACCGCGATGTCAGCATCGATGCCCATGAAGACTCCAACGCATTAGTGATCACCGCCGAGCCCGATATGATGCGCTCACTGGAAGCGGTTATTCGCCAGCTTGATGTGCGCCGTGCCCAGGTTCAGGTTGAAGCCATTATTGTAGAGATGTACGAAGGTGATGGCACGTCGTTGGGTGTGCAGTTTGTCTCGGAAGAAGGCGGTGGCACGCAGTTTAACAATGGCGTAATACCGGTTGGCTCATTGGCCGTAGCATTAAAGCAGGCTGAAGATCAAACTACTAACTCAACCTACATAACAGCCAACGGCGAAGTAGTCACCACCACTGATGTTACCGAAGGTGATTACACCTCACTGGCGTCTTTGCTGGGTAGCGCGAATGGCATGATTGCCGGCGTGATTAAAAACGGCTGGGGCGCGGTTGTGCAAGCGGTAAGTAACGACACTAACTCTAACGTACTGGCTACTCCGCATTTAACCACTATGGACAACGAAGAAGCCTTCTTTATTGTGGGTCAGGAAGTACCCATTATTACCGGTACTACCACAGGTGCGAATAACTCTAATCCGTTCCAAACCGTAGACCGTCAGGAAGTGGGTATTAAGCTACAGGTAACGCCACAGATTAACGAAGGCAATGCTGTGCAACTTACCATAGAGCAGGAAGTATCCAGCGTATCAGGCGCAACAGCAGTAGACATCTCCATTAACAAGCGTCAAATCAAAACAACTGTTATTGTGGATGACGGTGGCACGATTGTACTGGGCGGTCTGATTGATGAAGACGTGCAGGAAAGTGTGTCCAAAGTGCCGTTACTGGGCGATATTCCGATTCTGGGCCACCTGTTTAAGTCTACCACCTCCAGCAAGCGTAAACGTAACCTGATGGTGTTTCTGCGACCCAAGATTATTCGTGATGGTGTCACCATGAACGAAATCAGCAAGCAGAAGTACAATTTTATTCGCGCCGAACAACTTCAGCGTCAGTCTCAGGGCGTTACCCTGATGCCGCAAACAGAAACCCCTGTGCTGCGGGAATGGGATGAAAGCCTGGCACTGCCTCCTTCATACGAAGAGTATCTGAAGCGCCGCGAAGAAGAGAAAAAAGCACAGGCACAACAGGACGGCAACTAATGAGCGAGCTACTCGACACGCAAACTGCCGGGCAGCCAGAACAACCCGATGACGATCAGGCTATTCAGCCTGATCGCCAGCTCCCTTTTAGTTTTGCCAAACGCCATAAGGTTCTGCTGGAAATCAATCAGGAACCGGCGCTGCTTTATCACACCAGCGAAACCCCATTTGAGGTATTTGCTGAAGTACGCCGCTTTTTTGCTGCTCCATTGGCGCTGAAAGAACTCGCTCTGGAACAATTTGAACCGTTGCTCACCCAGGCTTATCAGCGCGATTCCTCTGCCGCCAAGCAGTTAATGGAAGATTTGGGTAACGAAAGCGATTTGTTTGCACTGGCAGAAGAACTACCCGACACCGAAGACTTGCTCGATAGCGAAGATGACGCGCCTATTATCAAGCTTATCAACGCCATGTTGGGAGAAGCCATTAAAGAAGGTGCTTCCGATATTCACATCGAAACCTTTGAGAACCAACTGGTTGTGCGCTTTCGGGTAGACGGCGTATTACGGGAAATTCTGCGCCCCAACCGCAAACTCTCTTCCATGCTGGTATCGCGTATTAAAGTAATGGCTAAACTGGATATCGCCGAAAAACGCGTACCGCAAGACGGCCGTATCACCCTGCGTATTGCCGGGCGAGCGGTTGACGTGCGGGTATCCACCATGCCATCCAGCCATGGTGAACGGGTAGTATTGCGTTTGCTCGACAAAAATAACGCGCGCCTGAATCTGGCAGATTTAGGCATGACCGAGCAGAACCGGGCTCACTTTTCATCGCTTATTCGCAAACCCCACGGCATCATTCTGGTAACCGGTCCAACGGGGTCTGGTAAAAGTACCACGCTGTATGCCGGATTAAGCGAAATTAACTCCAAAGACCGCAATATTCTTACGGTTGAAGATCCCATCGAATTCGACTTACAGGGCATTGGCCAAACACAGGTTAATCCGCGCGTAGATATGACGTTTGCGCGAGGTTTACGGGCTATTTTACGTCAGGACCCCGATGTGGTCATGGTGGGTGAGATCCGCGATATCGAAACAGGGCAAATTGCCGTGCAGGCCAGTTTAACCGGTCACCTCGTGCTTTCAACGCTGCACACCAATACAGCAGCCGGCGCTATTACCCGGTTAGAAGACATGGGCATTGAACCGTTTTTGCTGTCGTCGAGTTTACTGGCAGTATTGTCTCAGCGCCTGGTAAGAACGCTCTGCTCGGAGTGCAAAACAGCCCATGCGCCCAGTGAGCAGGAAGCCACTATTCTGGGAATAGAGAACTATCATTCCTGTGTTATTTACTCGCCCAGAGGCTGCGCCGCCTGTAATCAAACCGGCTACCGTGGCCGAACCGGTATTCACGAATTGCTGATCGTAGACGAAACCATTCGTACCATGATGCACGAAGGTAAAGGCGAGCAGGCAATCGAAAAATACATTCGCAAATATACACCCAGTATTCGCGAGGATGGCTGTCGCAAAGTACTGTCTGGACGCACATCGCTGGAAGAAGTCTTGCGTGTGACCCGGGAGGACTAATGGCAGCGTTTGCATACAAAGCCATTAACGCCAAAGGCAAAAACACAAGCGGCGTACTGGAAGGCGATAACGCCCGCCAGATTCGTCAGCAATTGCGGGAAAAAGGACTGGTACCGCTGGAAGTTGAGCAGGTTGCCGAGAAAAGCAGCGGCGGAAGCCGTGGCGGTTGGCAGTTGTTTAAACCCCGTATTTCTGCCAGTGATCTGGCCCTGCTAACTCGTCAATTAGCCACCCTGATTGAATCGGCATTACCCATTGAAGAAGCCCTGCTCGCCGTTGCCGAACAGAGCGAAAAGACCCGTCAGAAAAACATGATGATGGCGGTGCGCAGTAAAGTAGTGGAAGGCCACACGCTGGCCGATGCGTTAAGTGAATTTCCCAGCGTATTCGACGACTTATTTCGCGCCATGGTGGCCGCGGGTGAAAAATCCGGTCATTTAGACACGGTACTCAACCGACTGGCCGACTATACCGAACGCCGCCAGCAAACCCGCAGCCAGATCATTCAGGCGTTAATTTACCCCGCTATTATGATGTTTTTTGCCATGATGATAGTGGTGGTGCTGCTAACCGTGGTGGTCCCCAAAATTGTAGGGCAATTTGATCATATGGGTCAGGATTTGCCCACCATTACAACCGTGCTGATTGGCATTAGCGAGTGGATGCAAAACTACGGCCTGTATCTGTTGCTTGGCATTATGTTGTTAATTGTGCTGTTTCAGCGATTGGTGCAACAGCCCGCGTTAAAACTGCGTTACCACCAGTTTATGCTGAAGTTGCCATTGATTGGCAAAGTGGCCCGGGGCCTGAACACCGCACGATTTGCCCGCACACTCAGTATTTTAACGGCCAGTGCCGTGCCGTTATTAGAATCCATGCGGATTGCCACCGACGTATTGCAGAATAAATACATAAAGGCGCGTATCAGCGAAGCGGCAATCAACGTAAAAGAGGGCAGCAGCCTGCGTGCAGCTCTCGACAATACCAAAATTTTTCCGCCCATGATGATGCACATGATTGCATCGGGTGAACGCTCAGGAGAGCTGCAAC
Organism: Alteromonas sp. AMM-1; assembly: GCF_047290655.1. Taxonomy (NCBI): domain Bacteria; kingdom Pseudomonadati; phylum Pseudomonadota; class Gammaproteobacteria; order Alteromonadales; family Alteromonadaceae; genus Alteromonas; species Alteromonas sp. AMM-1. The sequence goes on from NZ_JBLBUE010000005.1 coordinate 30,486, forward strand.
AAATGTTGAGCCGCTCAGCCGACAACCAGGACAGGGAATTTGAAGCGCTGATAGGTGTCTCATTAAAAGTCTTCGAACCCGTGCTGATCGTTTCAATGGCAGCAGTGGTGTTATTTATAGTTATGGCAATTATTCAACCAATTCTTGCGCTTAATAATATGGTGAACGTGTAATGAAAAACTTAAACAGACAATCAGGTTTCAGCTTAATTGAAATCATGGTGGTACTGCTGATCATCGGCATTCTGGCCTCTATGGTAGCACCGCAAATTCTGGGTAATCAGGAAGAAGCACAGCTGAAAAAGGCCGCAGTAGATATTCAGCAACTGGAAAGTGCGCTGGAAATGTACAAGCTAAAAAACAACCGCTTCCCCACTACCGAGCAGGGCCTGGACGCGCTGGTAACCGCACCGACGATTGATCCTATCCCGCGTAACTACCCGGAAGCCGGCTTTATTAAACGTTTGCCTGATGATCCATGGGGCAATCCTTACGTGCTGATCAGTCCCGGAGAAATGGGCACCATTGATATTTTCTCTAACGGTCCGGATGGCGAACCAGGTACTGATGACGATATTGGTAACTGGAATATCAACGAATACCTGAACTAACCGACTCGCTGCCATGCGCGTGCACAGCTCCGCTTCTGCTCAATTCGGCTTGCCACGCGCTCAGGGCGGCTTTACGCTGCTTGAGGTAATGCTGGTACTGTTGCTGATGGGGCTCACGGCGGGCTATGTGGTGTTTAACGCGTTTGGCACCAATCCCACAGAGCAACTGGAACGGGAGGTTCGACGGTTACAGGTAGTGGTAGACATGGCCAGCGACTTTGCCGTGCTGAATCAGCAACAACTGGGCATTTATTTCGACACCGAAGCACGTAGCTACACCTTTATGCAGCTCGACGAAGAAGACAACTGGCTGCCCATTGAAGGCAATAAAGTGTATGCCCCAGTTACCCTGAGTGAGCCATTTTACTTTACCCTGGCCCTGGACGATTTGCCCTGGCAAACCGAAGACAGCCTGTTTGATCGTGAACTGTTCGATGCCACGCTGAGCGTGAACGATAAAGAAATGAACATTGGCGAGGAAGCACCACCACCGCCTCCGCCGCAAATTCTCATCCTGTCGAGTGGCGAAATCACGCCGTTTAGCCTGACATTTTATTTTGAACCTGAGTTTGGTAACGAACTGCCTGCCTATTTCTTGCTGAATAACCAGGACATGCCACCGCTTGAAATGGTTGGTCCGCTGGAGCAACTGCCGTGAGGGTAATAACACGTCAGTCTGGCCTTACTCTGCTTGAGGTAATGGTAGCGCTGTTTATTTTTGCCGTTACCGGCACCGCTATCATGAAAGCCGCTTCAGAACATTTAAACGGCGTAGGGCAAATTGAAGAAGTTGCTATTGCCACCTGGGTTGCCAACAATCACATAAATGAACTTCTGCTGGAACGCAGCTGGCCGCTAAAGAACAATCAAAAAGGTCAGCAGGATATGGCTGGCCGCACCTGGTACTGGACCCAGGTAGTTAAAGCCACCAACGACAGCGACTTTAAAGCCGTAGAGGTGAGCGTTAGTCTGAAAGAGCAACGCACCGACAACATCACCACCGTAGTGGTATACCTGGCCAAACCCGCTGAGGTGACCCCATGACACAGCGCGGTTTTACGTTAATCGAAATTCTCATCGCCATGGCCATTTTTACCATGATAGGCCTGGCCTCAACCGCCCTGCTAACCACGGTAATAGACAGCGATGAGGCGTCCAGTGAGAAATTTGCCGAATTACAGCAACTACAGCGCTTTATGCTGACGCTTGAGCGCGATGTGCTGCAAGCCGTTGACCGCCCGGTAAGGGTTGAAGGCGAAGAAAATAAAACCGTGTTTCGCGGCGGAGAGCTGGACGACAGCGATGCCGACGGCATGGCATTTGTGCGAGGCGGCTGGCACAATCCTAAACTCATGTTACCGCGCAGCACCTTACAGGGTGTGGCTTACCGCCTAAAAGACAACAACATTGAGAGACTCAACACGGTTTACGTTGATAACGTATTGGGCTACGAGCCCAAAGTAAGGGTAGTGCTCAGCGACGTGAAAGATTTTCAACTGGAATTCAACACCGGTGAAGAAGAGGGGCGCAATAACAGCTGGCACGACAGCTTTACCGGCGAGCGATTACCCGACGGCATACGAGTAACCATTGTTACGGAAAACGGCAACGAATACATTCGCGTATTTGCGATTGGCGGAGTCGTCAGCAATGGGTAACGTTAAGTATCAACAGGGCGCCGCGCTGCTCATTGTATTGATAATAGTGGCGCTTGTTGCCATTATTGCTACCGAGATGGGCGCCCGGCTTCAACTCCAGGTTCAGCGCGCCATTAATATCAAAGACAACAATCAGGCATACTGGTATGCCGTTAGTGCCGAAGAATATGCCCGCAAGTCAATTGCTACGTTAATGCAGGAAACCGGCGACAAGATCCATTTAAACCAGCCCTGGGCAGAAGCGTTTGAATACCCGATGGACAGCGGCGGCATCAGTGCCCGACTGGAAGATATGCAAAGCTGTTTTAATTTAAATGCCTTGCCCGACGCCAACCAACAAAATGCGTCTGCCACGGAGCCTTCGGAGGCCCTGATTGCTTTTGCGCGCCTGTTGCAGTTGGTAAACGAAGACATCGACAGTTACACCGTAGATACCATCCGCGATTCACTGGGCGATTGGATCGACAGCGACGATCAAATGCGCGTTTATGGTGCCGAAGAAAGCGAGTACGCGTCGCGGGAATTCCCCTATCTGGCCGCCAACAGCATGATGGCGAGCCAATCGGAACTGCGCCTGATTAATGGTGTGGAACCGCAGTGGCTGGATAATTTGTTGCCAATGGTGTGTGTCATTCCTGCCAGCAATCTGATGTCGGTGAATGTAAATACCCTGTCGGAAGATCACGCGCCGTTACTTGCTGCACTTACCGGATTAAGCACCGACCAGGCCAACAGTGTGATCGCTGCACGCCCACAGGATGGCTGGGATGACGTAAACGATTTTCTTGCAGAGCCAGACATTGCGGCCCTGCAATTAACCACTACCCAAACAGAATGGTTCGCCGTCACCACAGAGTATTTTATTTTACATACCAAGAGCCGTTACAATGAGGCAAGTTTTGCTATGGCGACAGTGTTTAATGCCACCTCAGCGGGGGATGTAACTGTGTTACGGCGCGAATTTGGAGTCTTAAAATAATGGAACAGTTAGTTGTCAGACTTGGCACCGCTATTTCCGATCCGGTCCACTGGGTTGTTTGGTCTACTCAGGATCAGGATGTGATCGCCAGCGGCGAACTGCCCGACGCCAGCGCACTGGCCAGCCTTACCGAACGCACCCGCCTGCGCAAAGCGCTGGTGCTGGTGCCCGGAGCAGACGTCAGGCTGTGTCAGGTAGAACTGCCGCCTAAGGCTAACCGCAAAATCCTGAACGCAATCCCTTACATGCTGGAAGACGAGCTGGCTAACGACATCAGCGAACTGTTTTTTGCCTTTGGGCCCAAATCAGGCAATCAGCAAAGTGTAGCGATAGTAAGCCACGATGCGTTAACGCAATGGCAACAATGGATTGAAGATGCCGGATTTATTTGCGACATCCTGATGCCCGACACCTTAGCGCTGCCGCAGCCGGAGCCTCAGCACTGGAGCGCCATAGCGCTGGGCGATCAGCTGATTGTGCGCCAAGGTAACTGGCAAGGTGTGCAGGGTGAAGCCAACTTTATTACCGGTGTATTGGCATTTCAGGCCAAACAAATCCCCGAGGGTATTACCGTGAATGCCTTGTCGGACCTGGATTTACACGCAGTGCCCAACATTACCGTTACCGCCGACGAGTCAGGGCTACCGCCCGCAGGCAAACTGGCAAAAGCAGCGTTGTCTGCCTCATTTAACCTGCTCCAAGGTCAGTATAAGGTTAAAAAGCAACACAATCAGGTGTGGCAGCTGTGGCGCACGCCAGTGATATTACTCGGCCTGGTGGTGGTCCTTACGCTGGGCGAGAAAGCGCTGCAATTACAACAACTCAAACAACAAAACGATGAATTGACCGCACAGATTGATACGGTGATTAAACAGGGATTCCCTGATTTGGGCGCATACCGCGATGCCCGCACACGTATCGAGCGCGAAATGGCAGATCTGGAGCAAGGCGGCAACGGCGGGTCAGTACTGGTTATGCTGGCACAGTTAAACAGTGCATTTGCCAGCTCTAAGGTAACACCACAAACCATCACCTTTAACGCCAATCGCAGTGAGATCCGCATGCAGGCTGAGGGTAAGGATTTTGATGCTCTCGACGCCTTTAAACGTCGTGCCGAAGCAGCTGGATTCAGTGTGGAGCAGGGCGCAATTAATAAGCGCGACGACAAGGTGATTGGCACAATGGCAATAAGGGGCGCGTAATGGACAAGTTAAAGCAAAAATTTGCCGCCCTCACCGAGCGCGAACAGCGTTTGGTTATGCTCTCCGCTATTGTTGTAGTGGTAGGTTTATTCTACTGGGGCGTATGGGCACCACTTAACCAGGGTATTGCCCAGCAAACCAAGCAACTTGGCAATAACAAGGCACTGTTAAGCTGGGTAGAGGAGCAGGCAGCTCGCGCCACTTTCCTGCGCAGCAGCCAAACAGGAAAACGCAGCCTAAATGGCTCGCTGCAACAGGCCGTTACGTCGTCCAGCAATCAGTTCTCGCTGTTTATCTCTCGTATGCAGCCGCAAGGAGAAGATCTGCAGGTGTGGATTGATGAAGCCGCCTTTAACAATCTGGTTGCCTGGCTCGATCATTTGGAATCCCGTGGCGTGAATATAGACCAACTGGATGTGACTGAAGCAGACGCTTCAGGCATGATTAAAGTAAGACGATTGGTACTGAGTAAATGATAAAACAGTATTGGCGATGGATCCTCGCCGCCCTTTTTCTCTATCTCATTTTATTGATCGCTTACATGCCAGCAGCGCAGATTGCCTACCGGGTACCCTTACCCAATACGGTGAAACTGGGCAATGTGTCGGGCACCCTGTGGAAAGGCGAAGTTGATCGCCTGGTGGTGAACAATATGCCGGTACAACGGCTTAGCTGGGAACTGTCTGCTTTGCCGTTGCTAATGGGTAAACTGTCGGTAAGTCTGGATGCAGGTAATATGCGTTCTTCCGATGCGATTGCGTTCAAAGGCCCGGTAAAACTGGATTTATTCGCCGAAGGCAACCTTACCGCCAGCGATTTTTTGCTGTTTTTACCCGTTGACCGCGTATTGTCAGAAGTGCAATTACCGTTGCCAGTAGACGCAGGTGGGCGCTTTCGCGTAAACGTAGAGTCACTGAGTCTTGAGGCGGGCAAATGCGCACAGATGATGGCCTATGGTGACTGGCTTAATGCCACGGTTGCTGGCACCCAAGGTCCTATTGAGCTTGGCAACTATACGGCATCGCTGCGCTGCGACAATCAGCAATATCTGATATCGGTAACTGAGCCTAATTTATTGGGGTTAACCCTGGATGTACAAGCAGCTAACGACCTTTCGGGATTAACGCTAACGTCGAAATTTAAGCCTGATCCGTCACTTCACCAGGAAGTGCATGAGGCAGCACAATTCTTTGGTCAGCCCGACAGCGACGGCTATATTCACTACGATATTCGATAAAAATAAATATGTTTTTTCACTCAGGCCGTATCGGCGGCCAGAGTGAAAATGCTTTACTTAGTTAAACCACTGCCAGCGGTTGCGGGTAGTCAGAAATATCACTAATCCTCCCACCAAGCCAAACAGCGCCCCCAGAATACCTACTCCCAGGTAAATGTTAATCACAAACGCAATGGCAACAGAAAGGTACATGCCGTAAACCGCCCACTTTTTCCAGCACCATATACCCACGGCTATGGCGAAATTGATGGTGCTCATCACCCCGAAGAAATAGACAATGCCGATTGTTGCTTTCGGGTGTACCGATACAATGACATCCGGTGAGGTAAAATAGGCGAATGCGGTAAGAGGGTTGGCTATAAACATTAAAATAAGCAATGCCGTTAGCCAAAATCCACGTGTTTTTTGCGGTGGCTTATCGTGTTCTTTATTGATCGCGGACGCTTCCTGCATGAGCACTCCCTCAGTAAAAGGTTAATTCAATTTTACCGGTAGGCGCATTTTCCAGCTGTATGGACGTGCCGCCACTAACGGTAACAAACCCACCTTTTTTGTACGGGGCCTGGGTGTATACAATAATGTAGGCAGTGTGCTGCGGGGTGCGTTTGCCGCCCAGCATGTGGGCATTACTGTCGCCGTTGAAACTACCATCATAAAATGTCATATCCATGGTGCCCTGTTCAATGGCATTAAACTGACTATCTAAAAACAGCAGATACGGCTGCATATACTGGCCAATAAACATGCCGTTAAAGTAGCTTTTAATTTGTATATTGGATTGCTGAAGTTCAGCGGGAATTGCCAGAGCGCCAAAATACGTTTTACCGTGGCCAAAGTCGAACACCGGGGCGCCTTTTTCGTTCAGTTCAAATGTTGCCACCTTGGTACTGTTTAATGGCTGATAACTAATATTACTGATATCTGAACAGCACAGGTTCTTTTGATTCAACGCGTTATTTTGATCGGCAATGGTTGTAACACACGCGCTAAGCAACAAGCTCAGGCTTAATACTAAGAACTTCACAATCTGTCTCCCTAACAATTGCGGGGCAATATCCAAAACGGTCACCAGCCCCAACTGTTTGTTTTAATAAATATTTATCCGTTATGGTAATCAACAGCTTAACGTTAAGCCCGGTGGATATGCCAGCAGATTTTCGGGCCGGCAAATAATTTATGCAGTTGATGCCGGGACTTACCCGGCTGGTGTCGATCAGGCAGAAAACAAACTGGCGTGATTAAATGGCGACATGGCCAGGATCACCGCCAGCTCGTAGACGCTTTGACGGGTAGCCAGGTTATTGGTGAGTAAACCAATGGCACCGCCTTTTTGTTTTACATTTACGGTATTGAATGTACGGTCCATCACAGGTCCTAGCTCTTCACCGTTCACCAACGCCTGATACACACTGTTGGGAAGAGGTAAATTGGCACTGCGGCCTACCGACCACTGTTTTCCATTACAAATGGCTACATACGCAAATGTTGCGGGGCCATCTTCAAAACAATCCACGCCGCCCTCTATGGCGATATACCAATCGGCTTGTTGCGTTTGCATACAGGCTTTTACGCGGTTTACCGCGCCTAAACGGGTTTCAGCTTCGGTCATCGGCTGATCGGCCACCAAACTGGGCGCATCCACGCCTAGCACGTCCTGCTCGCCAATATTACCCAGCACCTTATCCATAGCAATGCGTGCAGCATTAACTTTTACCGGGTTCTGCGACCCTACTACAAGCTTCATTATCTGACTCCTGCTATTTAAATGGCGGGTTGTTGCGAATATCGTTCAACAGGGTGCGATAGTCGGTTACCGCCGGAAATGCCCTGATATCCCTCACCGGCTGCTTGCTGTCGGGGTTACTTACCGCCAACAAATGCTTAACACCAAAGGTTTTTGCCGCTTCAAGAATAGTTAAACTGTCGTCTACAAACAGTGTGGCAGCAGGATCAAAACCCAAACGCTGCTGAAGCGCCCGCCACAGCTCTTGCGACTCTTTAGTCACGCCAAACTCATGGGTTGAGATAAGCGTATCAATATGCGAATCGAGCTGAGTATGTTCCACTTTCAATGACAAACTGCCTGGGTGAGCATTGGTTACCAGCACAACGTCGCGGCCGCTTTCGTGCAATGCATCTAAAAACGGAATGGTATCGTCGCGCATTGCAATCAGGTGTTCTATTTCCCGCTTTGCAGCAACAATATCCATGTTCAGATAGTCCGCCCAGTAATCCAGACAGTACCACTCTATTTTGCCGCTTACCCGCTCGTAATGCGCTGTCATTTCGGCCCGACACGCCTCTAAGGGCTTGCCTGAACGCTCAGCTATTTTCCGGGGTAAATGCTCCAGCCAGAATTGATTGTCAAAATGCAAGTCCAGCAAGGTGCCGTCCATATCCAGCAACACCGTTTTGATTTCTTTCCAGGGCAGAAATGGCAAGCGCTTTTCCTTCAAATACGTTAATCTTAAGATTGACACTATGATAACGAAAGACTGACCTGAACAACATGAGCAATATGGAAAAGGACAAAACATTGCCTATTATCCATCAGCGGGAAATTGTGGCAGAAAGCCGTTTTTTTCGCGTGGAACGCGTAGATCTGGAATTTTCCAATGGCGCTACCCGCCAGTTTGAACGCATGGCTGGCTACAGCCGCGGCGCGGTAATGATTGTTGCCGTTCAGGATGGACACTTTTTGTTAGTCAGAGAATATGCTGCGGGCACCCATTCCTACGAACTCGGGTTCCCCAAAGGATTGATTGATCAGGGTGAAAGTGCGCTTGAGGCAGCCAACCGGGAATTACAGGAAGAAGCGGGCTTTGGCGCGAAGTGTTTAGAGGAAATACACAGCGTTAATATGGCGCCAACCTTCTTCAATGCGCGCATGACTATCGTGATCGCCCGCGATTTGTATCCCCAGAGCCTGCCCGGTGACGAACCAGAACCACTGGAAGTTGTGCGCTGGCCAATCAATCAAACCGATGAATTACTCGCCCGCGACGACTTTATAGAAGCCCGCTGCGTCGCCGCGCTTTTCCTTGCTCAAAAGTGGTTAAAGGAGCACCCCGACTATGCCTGAACACACCGATGAAGCCTTATTAAATATTGCCAAAGAAGCCGCTGTTGCTGCCGGCGAGGCAATTATGACCCTCTACGACGAGGGAGACTTCGAAAGTTATCAAAAAGCCGATGATTCACCGGTAACCAGCGCCGATTACAAAGCCAACGAAATTATCTGCCAGCACCTCAAGCTCAATACACCCGATATTCCCATTTTGTCGGAAGAGAATAAGCACGCGAGTCTGGAAGAACGCGCGAAGTGGAAGCGCTACTGGTTAATTGACCCCATCGACGGTACTCAGGAATTTATCGCACGCAGTGGTGATTTTGCCGTGAACATAGCCCTGATAGAAGATAATGATCCTAAGATAGGCGTGATTTTCTGGCCGCCAGGGCAAAGTCTCTATTATGCAATTAAGGGCCATGGCGCATTCAAAGAATCCCCGGAATCATCTGGCCCCATCAGCGTGCGAAAACTAGAGGATCCGCACAACAGTGTGGTGATTCTGGCTATTAGCCGTCGCCAACCTCGCGAGCGTGTGACTGGCAGAATGAGCGCCAAGCGTGTGTATCAAACGCTGCCATTAGGCAGTTGTTCGTTAAAGGCCTGTTTTATTGCCGAAGGTAAGGCCGATGCATTTATGCGCATTGGCGTTACCGGCGAATGGGATACCGGTGCGTCGCAATGTATTGTTTCTGAAGCTGGCGGAGCGATTTTTGCGGCCAACTTTGAGCCATTAAGCTATAACCAGCGTGATTCTTTGGAAAACCCGGATTTCGTGGTGTTGGGCGACCAGAACGTGCCCTGGCAGGACATTATCCAATATTAAGGAGCAAATTTATGTTTAAGCAATCTGTAGTGTTACTTTCTGCTTTGTTATCTGCGTCGGCATTTGCTCAGTGGACTCTGGATGAAACCCAGTCATCCCTGTACTTTATGTCTACCAAGAACGCTCAGGTAACCGAAGTTCACCGGTTCGATGCGTTGTCTGGATCACTGTCTGATGCAGGCGTACTCAGCATCAGTGTCCCCCTGTCGTCGGTAAATACCAATATTGCCATCCGCAATACCCGCATGCAGGAAATGCTGTTTGAAGTGAGTAAATACCCAACGGCAACCTTCACCACTACACTGCCTTCAGACTTACTCGACATGGACGCTGGCACCAGTCAGGCCGCTGTTGTTGAAGGTGAGCTTAGCCTGCACGGAATGACCGCACCGGTGAGTTTTAATGTGATGGTAAGCAAGCTGTCTGATGACACCCTGCAAGCGTCAACCATAGCACCAACCCTGATTGGAGCCGAGACATTTGGTCTGAAAGGGGGCGTGGAAGCATTACAAAATATTGCCGGCTTACAGAGCATTACGTTTAATGCGCCGGTGACATTCAGCGTTACATTCGAGAAGTAATCCCTTCCCCAAATGGAAGCCTAATGAGAAAAGGCGGGGCAGTCTGAGGAGAAGACACTGCACCCGCCTTTGGTTCAACCTAATTCGTTATCCCGTTATCACTACACCGCCTGTGGCAATGCACGCGGCTCCGGATGTGAACTGAAATCCTGAATGGTCATAGGCACCCAGTGGCTCTCTGGTAAAGCAGGTACTGTTAATGCAGCAACACTTTCCACAACGGGTTCCTGATAGTTAGCCATTCCTAATCTCACACGCTTCAGCGCTTTACATTCGCTGAGCTCGTCGTGGATCACAAAAATTCCCCAGCGAAAGCTTTGTTTACCCAGTGTAAGGCTCGACGTTAAGCGAATAATGGGCGATGCCAGTAAGAGTCCCACCAGCACAGGTAACAACCAGGCAAACAGGGCAGGCGTGTAATAGGCAGTGACTGCACCCCACACCAGTGCGGTTAGAGTGGCAATATGCGCACGCTTAATAGCAACACTCCAGGGCACCATGCTGCCTTCGCGTGCCTGCGCTTCCCATTTCACAGAAATACCCATAAACACGCTCAATACAAAGTAGCTGTGATAGAACATCATCAGGGGCGCAATAATAATAGCCATGATCAGTTCCATTACACCGCCTTTGATCAGGCGCCATGCTCCACCGAACTCGTCACGGCGCTGAATCAGTGCCAGTACCAATCCCAGGATTTTTGGCATAAACAGGGCCGCCATAGTGCCCCACATAGTGGCAAACATCAGACCCTGACGGGCGATCTGCCAGTCTGGGAACAGCTGATAAGGCGAGCTAAAGAACTGCACGGGTGTTAGTGCTTTATTCAGTGCATCAGCAGTACCAAAAGCCAGCACCAGCAATAACAACAGCGACGAAATGTACGCAAACGCGCCAAACAAAAAATGCAAACGACTCGTGGTTTTTAAACCCTTAACACCCAGCAAGCCAAGATGCTGAATATTGCCCTGTACCCAACGGCGATCGCGGGTAGCATATTCAATCATGTTTGAAGGCACTTCTTCATAACTGCCCGTAGTATCGGTTAACAGGTAAACCTGCCAGCCAGCGCGGCGCAGCAACGCAGCTTCAACGAAGTCATGACTTAAAATGTCGCCACCAAATGGCTCTTTGCCCGGCAGCGTAGGCAGGCCACAATGCTGCATAAAGGGCACAATACGAATAATAGCGTTATGGCCCCAATAGTTCGCACTGTCGGTTTGCCAGAACGACAAACCGGTAGCCAGCATCGGGCTGTACAGATGCGCAGCAAACTGCACGAAGCGCGCGAAAAAGGTGTGCTGACGTACTGGCATAGGAATCGTTTGAACCAGCGCGGTATCCGGGTTTTGTTCAATGCGTTGTGCCAGGTCCAGCATGCGCTCGGCAGACATAATACTGTCGGCATCCAGAACAATCATAGATTCGTACTGACTGCCCCAGCGCTGACAAAAGTCGGCGATATTCCCAACCTTACGGCCAATGTTCTTCTCGCGGCGGCGATAAAATACCTGACTGCCGGCGCTGCCTAAGCGTTGCTGCAGCGCTTCCCAGGCAGCCAATTCTGCTTCCGCAATGTCGGCCTTGGTGGTGTCAGACAACATGTAGAAATCAAATTGTGCACCCTGACTGCTGCTCAGCAATTCGCGCACACAGGCTTCGAACCCGACCATAATGCGGCGGGTATCTTCATTGTAAACCGGCATTACAACCGCATGACGCTGAGATAGCGGCATACTGGCATCAGGACTGGGCAGGGCTTTTTTCAAGCTTAACGGATCAATGTTAAACAGCTTTAAAACAAAGCCAATCACTGCCGTCCAAAACGACATGGACAGCCATAAGAACAGCACGGTACTCAGCACCAGCTGCGCGATTTCCAGGCTGGTTAACTGATTCGGTTTAAAAATCTCATACAGGCTCCAGGTGGCCAACGACGCAGTTGGCAATACCAGTAGTGCCATGATGGATAATCGCACACCCTCGCCCCAGGTACGCAGAGAAGCAGTATTAGGCGCATGGTGAGTAGCGTGCGAGTGCGCATTATTTTGCGTGGTAAACATAGTTCCATACCTCACTAACACGTTGATTATTTTGATGAATAGAGATCCGCATATCGGTTGCTTTATTACCTTGTGGTGTAACCAGGAAGGTGGCTCGCAGCGCTTTACCGCCGTCCACCGGAAAAACTCTTACCTGACGAATGGTGCCCTGGCTCACACTGGCTTTTGCTTCCAGAGCAGCCGGGTCAAATGTCATACCTTGTGGCACAGCAAAGTCCACAATAAAACGGCGGGTGGCAACGGCATTATCCTGCTCACCCGGCAGCACGGCTGCCCCCTGGCGCGTTCTTACCACACGGGCAATGTGCGCTTCAGATTTGCTGTCTATCGTACCTTCTCCTAACCCGGTCACAGTTGACAAGGTATAAGAGAAATAACGATGTTCACCGGCTTTAAAAGGTGCGTCTGGTACCCAGTAAGCCACAATGTTGTCGTGGGTTTCTGAGTTAGTTGGGATTTCTACCAACTCCAGGCGACCAGCTTCAAAACCTGATTGTGGCGTTACCCATAATCCAGGGCGAATATGATAGTTCGCTTCGCCATCCAGGTAGTTGTCGAATGCGATATCACGCTGCATTAAACCAAAGCCTTTAGGCGCTGAATCGCGCATCGAGGTGATTTGCAATTGCGAAGGGTTGGTTAGTGGACGCCAAATTTGCTCTCCCGATTGGGTATGCAATAACATGCCATCGCTATCGTGCACTTCCGGGCGGTAATCGTCAGGACGCTTGCCTGAGTTTTCGCCGTACAGGAACATACTGGTAAAGGGCGCTACACCCAGCTTCTTCACGTTTTCACGCGCAAATAACCAGCTTTCAACCTGCATGGCCGACTCGCTTCCGGGTGTGATCACAAATTTATAGGCACCGCTTACTGAAGGGCTTTCTAAGCGTGCATATACCGTAATTGGATCGCCGTCTTTTGGCTCAATTAACCAAAACTCGGTAAAGTGCGGGAATTCCTCACCTTCCGGCATACCAGTATCAATCGCCAATCCCCGCGCTGAAATCCCATACACGTGAGACTGACCCACTAAACGGAAATACGATGCGCCCAAAAACACAGTGAACTCGTCTTTGTACGAGGTGTTTTTAATGGGGTAGTGCAAACGGAAACCCGCATAGCCATTGTTTTCTTTAGTCACTGCAGCGAGTGGTGCGGCTGTAGTGTCGTAGTTAAATGCATTGCGATTAAACGCGAAGCGAACCGGTTTATTGTCGCTACCTACGGTATAAATAGTGACGGGCTGCTGATACAAGAATCCGGGGTGAAAAAACTGCACCTCGAAGTCTTTCTGGTTGCGCCACAAGCTTTGATCAGCGTTAAATCGGATCGCGCGGTATGTTTGATAGTCCATGTTTTTCAAAGCATCATCCAGGTCATGATCGCTGACCTCAAAGTCTTGTTGCGCTGACAGTTCAGCTGACTCAATGACGCTTTGTAAAATCTGGGCGTGGGGAGGTACTCCCTGAAAAACTGGCTCTGGATTTGCCGCAACGCTAAACGTCGCCAAAGTAAGACAAAGGCTAACGATTGCGGTTAAATACGATGATGTCGTTCGTGCCAAATAGCGCGTCGGTCGGGAATCTTTTGTAGAAAAAAGCGCCATATTGATCTCCATTGATGTGAAAGCCTGGTACCTTAAACTCTCACAGCAATTCCCGATCCAACGTTGCACGATCAATTCAAAATCAAATAAAATTCAATAATATTAAACAGTTACAGCATGATGCTGGCGTAAGAAAAAATTATCATTCACACAAACAGCGTGTAATCCCTACAGATAACCATGAAAGTGTAGGAAATTTGCAACACTATGAAAGTTCTACTCAACATCCCTGCTACATAGCAACAATGCCAGCGCGAAAGTCGCCCTAAAACAAATTCACATAAGACACTGTTTAATAGGCATTTTATTTTTTAATTTGGGGCATTTTGTATAACTTGGCCCGTAGCTTGCGATAGTCAGCACGATACATTCATTAATAAGGAATTCGTTTATGAAAATGATCACAAAACTGCTTTTAGCGGGAACCACGTTGCTGTCTGTTTCTCTTCCTGCGCTGGCGGATACGCCTGACTGGCGCTATGCAGAAGGCGGGTATACCCGTTATGGTTTTGACAACAGTAATTTTGAACCCGATGGTTTACACATTGGCGGGAAATATTTACTCGATGGTAATTTTTACGCCAATGGCGAGTTTAGCTGGCTTGATCAGTCTGGTTTTGACTTTACTACGCTGACATTAGGTGGTGGTTACCGCATGGCATTAAACAACACTACCGATGCTTATGTTGGCGCCAACTTTGAACGTTTGGATGCCGACAACTACGACGACAACGGTTATAGCCTGGTAACGGGTGTGCGTTCCATGATTTCACCTGATTTGGAATTAACTGGCGAACTGGGCTATTTCGACGTTGACGAAGGTGACATCACACTTAAAGTTGGTGCTTACTATTACTTCAACCCACAATTTGCAGTAGGCGCAAGTTACAAATTTATTGATGACGCAGACGTATTGCAGGTAACAGCCCGCTACGCGTTCTAAGTGTTTTAACCCTAACGCAGCGCGGTTTGAACCCATTCGCGCGCTGCGTTAGTCTTCTTCGGTATAGCGATCTGCAGGCTGAATATCAACGGTTTCATGCAGTTCGGAATAAACCAGTACGGCCGTTCCGTTTCGCAATTGCGTTAATACCTGCTCCACCTTGGTAACCAAATCGATCTCCATTTCGCCGTAATCGGTACCTTCACGCAGCACAAATTCTTTGGCTATATTCTCCAATGTGTCGGCTGACAATTCACTCACAGGAATAATCATAGTGCAGCCTGCATTGGTAAGTAGTCGGCAAAGAAGCGCTTCACGCGCTCGTGCATCCAAATCACCGGTCTGGTTGGCGAACCCTGCATAAAGCCCACATGTCCGCCATGTTCGCTGAGTTCAAGAGTAACCGCAGAAGCCAGTTCCTGTTCGCCTGGTACAACGTTTTGGTTCATAAATGGGTCGTCAAGGGCATGCAGAATGAGCGTAGGGCAGTGAATACCCTTCAGGAAATAATACGCGCTGCACTTTTCGTAGTAATCATCGGCATCCTGATAACCGTGCAATGGTGCGGTAACCTTATTGTCGAAATCGCGAAATGTATGAATTTCCCGTATGTCGTGCTGACTGATTTTCAGGATCCCTCGAAAGTCGATCTTTTGCATTTTTTGCAACAGATTGCGCTTCATGCTGTTCAGCAAATACTTCTGGTATACCTTGGAGAACCCTTGATTCACACTGGCGGCACACTCGTCCAGTTTGAGCGGCGCAGAAATAGCAATCGCGGCTTTAAGCCCGAATGCCTGAGGGTTTTCCCCCACAAGCTTAAGTAACATATTCGCACCTAGCGAAAAGCCTATCGCCACCTTGGGTAATGTTGGATAGCGTGCGTTTAGCATCGACAAAACAAACGCCGGATCACTGGTTTCGCCGGAGTGATACGCTCGCGCAGCCTGATTGATTTCTCCGCTACAGCCTCTGAAGTGCATAAGTACTACCTGCCAGCCCCCCTGAGATAACACCGCCATCATGTCATTGGCGTAATGCGAACGCATCGAGCCCTCTAAACCGTGAAACATCACCACCATGCCACTGGGTGTTTCAGGTGCCGGGCCCCAGGCCAGATCAACAAAGTCGTTGTCGGGTAACTTTACCCGCTCCATGGTATAGCGAAGCGGCATGCGCTGTTGAATAAAGCGCGGCCAAATGGTTTGCAAATGGCGGTTTCGTGCCCACTTGGGGGCCTGAAAACTGCTTTGAACTATCCGTCCGTGAGAAGAATTTGCGCGAATCATAATACTGCTTGTAAGTGTGTTGTAATGTCTGGATTTACGTTAATGTTTAAATAGCAAGACAACCGCTCAAGTGGATCAATCGGATCCGCTGCCATTGTGTCGTTTGTGTCCTTTGTGTCGTTTTCAACTGTTACCGGGTTTTGCGATGTATTCAATACCGCCACCAGTGCCTGTTGCTGCAAGGCCTCCAAATTAAGCTCCTGCTGCTTTAGCGCATTGTATTGGGGTGTCCCTTTGGCTTGCCTGCGCTGCACCCGGTGTTGCTCAATCGCCGGATTGGTAGTGGCAACCGACACCGCCAATGCATTACGGGTTTCTGCAGTGAGCGTAATATTGTGAGCAATACACCAGCTATACAACAACAGCAGGTTTACATTAATGCCGAAGTTGTCCTGCAAGATAAGACAAGCCTCGGCCACACCGGGTTTACCGTAATGATTAACACTGTATTGCCAGAAGGCCTCAGGCGTTAACGTCATACTCGGCTTTAGCCTCTTCTAACGCTTCCTGCGCCTCCAACCAGAGCGCTTCCGCGTCGTCCAGTTGCCCTTTTATACGGGTTTGCTCATCCAACAGTTTCATTAGTTGCGGCTTTTTATCTGCGTCGTATAACGTCATATCAGACAAAGACACCTCAACATCAGCCAGGGTTTTATTGAGCTTTTCCATTTGCTGTTCGGCTTGCTGGATCTGTTTGCGCAGTGGCGCAGTAGCCTGGCGAAACTCCGCTTCGCGGCGCTTTTCGGCTTTGCGATCAACCTTGGGCTTCTCGACCACCGGCTTGTCGTCGGGTTGTTGCGCTAAAATCCAATTGCGATAATCGTCCAGATCGCCGTCGAAGGCGGCCACTTCCCCCCGGTCTACCAGATAAAAATCTTCACAAACCGCAGACAATAAAAAGCGGTCGTGCGATACCAGCACCATTGCACCTTCAAAGCCCTGCAATGCCAGATTAAGCGCATGGCGCATTTCCAAATCCAAATGGTTGGTGGGTTCGTCGAGCAGCAGCAGGTTAGGCTTTTGATACACAATGAGCGCTAAAACCAAGCGTGCTTTCTCACCGCCTGACATAGGCGCAACCGGCGCGGTTGCTTCGTCGCCATGGAAGCCAAAGCCGCCAAGGTAATCGCGTAATTGCTGTTCGGTAGCCAGTTTATCCAGGCGTTGCAAATGCAGTAATGCTGACGCGGCCGGATCGAGTGTTTCTAACTGATGCTGGGCAAAATAGCCCACATTCAGGCCTTTGGCGGTGGTGAATATACCGGTTTTGGGCTCGTGAACCTGGGCAAGCAGTTTGATTAACGTAGATTTACCCTGACCGTTGCGCCCCAGCAAACCAATGCGACTGCCGGGGACCAAATTTAATTTTACTTGTTGCAGCACAATATGGTTATCGTACCCCAGTGTGATCTGCTCCATTTGCACCAAAGGGTTAGGCAGCGCGGAAGGCACTTTAAATTCAAAACTAAACTGGCTGGCATGGTGGGCGGGCAACAGGGTTTCCATGCGTTCGAGTTGTTTAATGCGGCTCTGGGCCTGTTTCGCTTTACTCGCTTTGGCTTTAAAGCGGTTAATAAAGGATTCCAAATGGGCAATTTTGTCTTGTTGCTTGCGAAATTCAATGTCCTGCAAGCGAATGCGTTCTGCACGCTGGGTTTCATAGCTGGAGTAGTTACCCGTGTAGGTCACCAGTTTCTGGTGTTCAACACTGATAATCTGAGTTACGCAGTTATCGATAAACGCTTTATCGTGGGAAATAAGCAGCAATGTGCCCTGGTAACGCTGTAACCAGCGCTCTAACCAAATCACCGCATCTAAATCCAGGTGGTTGGTAGGTTCGTCAAGCAATAGCAGATCAGATGGACACAGCAGTGCCTGTGCCAGGTTCAAACGCATTCGCCAGCCACCAGAAAAATCGGTAACCGGCGCACTCAGTTGCGCAGTAGAAAACCCTAAGCCATCTAAAATAGTTGCCGCCCGGGCTTCAACATCGTACGCACCAGCCTGCGCCAGCAAGTCGTGATATTTGGCTATGGCCTCGCCTTCACCATCCTGTTCGGCCTGCGCTAATTGTTGTTGTAACTTGCGCAAAACCTTATCACCATCAATTACGTATTCTATTGCGCTGCGCGATACCGCCGGGGTTTCCTGAGCAACACTCACGATCCGCCAGTCACCCGGTACACTGCTATCGCCGGCATCCAGCGTGAGTTCGCCACGCAGTAATGCAAATAAGCTCGACTTACCGCAGCCATTACTGCCAATAAGGGCGACTTTGTGTCCGGGGAACACCTGCGCAGACGCTGCGTCCAGCAGTACTTTGCTACCGCGCATTAAGGTGATCTGTGATAACTGGATCATATAACGTTGATTGCCTGTGATATCGCTATTAAGCGCGGTATAATAGCAGAACCCGCCGCGCCGATCTTCTATGTCGTGCAGGCGTATTTCACTAATTAGATTATGTGGTGTGTATTATGAGTAAACGTCAACGAAAACGGTTTGTTGCCGGTGCAACCTGCCCAAAATGCAAGGCCACAGACACCATTATGCTGTACTTTGAAAACAACATTGAGAAAATGGCTTGTGTGGAATGTGATTACACCGAGTCTCAGCCGCAGGCAAACGTGCAGTCTGCCAGCCGCAGCAGTGCAAACGTAATTGGCGTGTTCAAGCCCGATTAATTGGATTTAATCAACTGTAAGTAGTTACCAACAACATGCCTGAATTCAATGTGGCCCAGGGATTTGGCCTGCTCAGCTTTGTACTGGGTATTTTGTGCTTTTACCAAAAAGACGATCAGCGTTTGCGCATGATGATGGTAGTGATGAACCTCAACCACGCCTTGCACTTCGCATTGCTGGGCGCTTTTACGTCGTGCCTGAGCGCGTTATTGTCGCTGGTGCGCACGGGTCTATCCATTAAAACCCGCTCCCGGGTGGTGGCTTACCTTTTTATTGCCATAACGCTGGCACTCGGCCTGTATTTTGCCAACGAATGGTACGACTTATTTCCCATCCTTGGCACGTGTATCGGCACGTACGCGCTGTATTGTTTGTCTGGCATAAAAATGCGCCTCGCATTTTTGTGCGGCGCACTGTGCTGGCTAACCAACAACATCATTGTGGGTTCAATTGGCGGCACCCTGCTGGAAGTAACATTACTGGTAGTAAATTGCACCACCATTTGGCGACTCTACGTTGCTAAAAAGGCCGAGCCCGCTAATTCTTTACCCTGAATCAAAATTTTGCCCCGCCACAAAAAAGTGATTACACTGGCAACTCGTGTAAGCCATCAGGGACGGTGGAAATGCTGTCATTTTTTCTTAGTGATGCCAATTTTTGGTTTAGTTGTGCACTGGGTATTGTTGTCGCGCTATTTGTAATGGTAGTCGTTGGTACCCTGATGGGTGTTAGCCTGTTGGGCCTGGCCGACGATCAAGCTGATTTCGACGCCGACGCCGCAACCGGCAGTTTAACGGCACTTGCCAGTTGGTTATCATTAGATCGCCTGCCACTCATGGTTTGGCTGGTTATTCTACTCACCAGCTTCGGCATCATTGGCATCCTCACTAATCTGGTTTCTCAGTCTGCCATCGGCGGACACTTTCCCGTATTTGTAGTGGTTATCGTTGCATTGATAGCAGCGCTTATCATCACCGGCCGTTTTGGTGGCATGATTGCCCGTATGCTGCCCAAGCAGGAGTCGTCAGCCACCCATTCGGAACAATTGGTTGGTACAGTAGGCCATATTACCCTTGGCACCGCCAGAACCAATAATCCGGCCGAAGCCAAATTCCTCGATGCGTTTGACCAACCTCATTATCTGCTGGTTGAACCCATTGAACCAGAAGACATATTTCAACAAGGCGACAAGGTGGTGCTGATTAAAAAACAACACCACAGCTGGCTGGCCACCCGCTATTTAGAACTTTAAACCCTAAAGGAAGAAGTAAGCATGGATTCGACAGATCTGAGTAACCTCCCCGCTATGCTGTTTTTAATTGGCTCAGCCGTTATTGGGCTAATTGTAATTGGCTTTATTTTTGCCCGTTTGTATAAACGCGCCACTAAAGAAACCGCGTTTGTTCGTACCGGTTTAGGCGGCGAAAAAGTCATTAAAGATGGCGGTGCGCTTGTACTGCCTGTGGTACACGAAATCATTCCGGTCAATATGAACACCTTGCGTATTGAAGTGGAAAAAACGCAAAAAGACGCGTTGATCACCAAAGATCGCATGCGCGTAGACGTGAAAGCCGACTTCTATTTGCGTGTAGCACCCAGTGCCAGTGGTATCTCCATGGCAGCCCAAACGCTGGGTACGCGCACCACGCGTGCCGAAGAAGTGAAAAAGCTGATGGAATCGAAGTTCGTGGACGTACTGCGTGCTGTAGCAGCAGAAATGACCATGACCGAAATGCATGAACAACGTGCTGATTTTGTACAAAAAGTACAGCAAAGTGTAGCGAATGATTTAGAAAAGAACGGTTTAGAACTGGAATCGGTAAGCTTAACCGGTTTCGACCAAACCGATTTACAGTTCTTTAATGAAAACAATGCATTCGACGCCGAAGGTCGCGCCCGTTTAGCTAAAATTATTGAAGAAAAGCGCAAAGAAACCAACGATATTCAACAAGAAAACCGCATCAAAATTGAACAGCGCAACCTGGAAGCAGAAAAGCTGTCGCTGAACATTAAGCGAGATGAAGAAGAAGCCAGAATTCTCCAGGAGCAGGCGTTAGCCTTCAAACGTCAGGAGCAAAAGGCCGAAATCTCCAAGCAGCGCGAGCAAAAAGAACAGGAAGAGCGTCAGGCTGAGATTGCCAAAGACAAAGCTATTGCAGCATCACAAATTGAAAAAGATCGCGACATTGAAGCCCGCGAAATTGAAAAACGCCGGGCTATTGAAGAAGCGCGTATTCAGCAGCTTCAACAACTGGAAGTAGCTGAGCAGAATAAGCAAATCGCCATTGCCAATAAGTCGGAAGAAGAATCGGCCGCCCGCGCGAAAGCCGCAGAAGCGGAAAAGCTGAAAGTAGAAAAAGAAGAAGCGGTTATTACGGCACGCCAGGTAGCTGAAGCGAACCGTAGAATGGAAATTGAAGTCATTGATGCGCGTAAAGAAGCTGCGCGTGAAGCGGTAAACATTACCGTTGAAGCGGAAGCCAAACGCGAAGCGGCAATCAATACGTCAGAAGCCATACTTACCGAAGCAAGAGCCTCAGCAGACGCGAAGAAACTGCAAGCCGAAGCAGACGAAAAAGTGTTTGCCGTAGAAGCGGCAGGTAAGAAAGCACTGTACGATGCTGAAAACACCCTGAAAATCGAGCAAATTGATTTGCAGCGTTCGTTGGCGCTGCTCAAAGTATTGCCGGAGATTATTGCCAGTGCTGTTAAGCCGCTGGAAAACATTGAGGGCATTAAAATATTGCAAGGCTATAACACTGGCTCAGGCGGTGTAGGCGGCGATCACAGCGCAGGCGGAGGTTTATCTGATCAGGTTACCCGCGCAGCGCTGAATTACCGCGCGAACGCGCCATTAGTGGATTCTTTGTTGCGCGAAGTGGGCCTGGTAGATAAGGAAAACGGCACACTGGAAGATCTGTTGCACGGCAACGCCGTAATAGATGGAAACTTAACGGCGGCCAAAGTTACCGACACACCGGCCCCCAAAAAGAGTGCCGTTGACGAAGCCGTAAAGCCTCCCAAAGCCAACTAAATCAAAAGCAGGTAAACATTGAAATATCAGGGAAAGATAAGTAACTGGAACGATGCCAAAGGATTTGGCTTTGTGCAGCCCAATGGCGGTGGTCAGCGGGCATTCGTGCACATCAGCGCTTTCACGCGCCGTTCCAAACGACCGGCAGACAACGACATTATTGTTTACGAACTAACACAACAGGCCGACGGCAAAGCCAAGGCAGTAAACGTAATGTTCGTTGCCGACTATAAATCCCGAAACACCGCTAATCACAGCCCATCTCGATCATCTGAAAGCAGCAAAGCTGCCATTGTATTTACCGGATTATTTTGTGTGGTGTTTATTGCCGTTACCCTGCTCAACATGTTGCCGAGGCCATTGTTATTCCTCTACACCGGCGCCAGCTTGCTGGCTTTTCTGATGTATGCCTGGGACAAATCCGCTGCGCAAAACAACCGCTGGCGAACACCTGAAGCTCATCTGCAATTAGTGGCATTGATTGGAGGCTGGCCAGGCGCTTACGTAGCACAGCGAACCCTGCGCCACAAATCCAGCAAGACGTCATTCAAAGTTGCATTTTGGTGTTCGGTAGCACTGAATATTACCGCGCTTGGTTACTTATTTACGGCGTCTGGGCAGTCGCTGGTTAACACTGTTTTTTAATGATGGATTCGCCTGTGAGTCAGGCCAGGATTTCCAGCCCTTTCGCAGCCACCAGATTGAGCAATTTCAAAGATGTACCACGAGGCTTTTTACTGCCTTGTTCCCATTGTCTGACCGTTGATGTTGTGGTGTTAAGATAAGCAGCGAACACAGCTTGGCTCACATGTGCTTTTTTACGAATAGCCTGAATGTGATGTGCTTCAAAGGTTTCGACTTTTGGCAGGCACAGCACATCAAACTCACACAATGTTTGCTTATCCATAACACCAGCTTCATTCAGGTCTTTTGCTGTGTCATGTATGGCATCTAATATACTGTCTTTCATCTCATTTCACCTCTACCAGACTGCCGGCTTCAATAGCTTTTTTCAGCATCCAAACTATAACACTGAGAGTTATAGCATGTGTGCTCAATTTTTGAATCAATTACAGAAGGAAATGCACTTTTAGAAGGTGTTTCAGACAAAATCACACTTTGGCGGCAAAATAGGAACACGTTTCAATCTCTCAACAATGTTAATTCATCGATAGTGTGCCTAAGTCAGCGCTTGCAAAAAACTGTAGTCTTAAACAGGAAGTAAGTCTCCAGTTGTGTGTGCCTGCAGATATGCCATTTATAGGTTTTAATGAGTCATGGATTATAGGTTTTAATGCATTTTGGCAGAAAGGACTTGATGAAGATCTTTCAGCCTTAGCGTCGTTTACATCAGTGCATACACTATCCAAAGAACGCAAAATAGTGTTTTGCGACTCATGCCTCCTCTACACGTCTTCTGTATCTATTTCGATATGATTTCGAGCATTCTAAAATCTAGCTATGTACTGAATGCTCAACCGGAATTCTGATAGAATCCCTTATGCCAACTGCTTTGAGAAACCAATGGAATCAAAATTAAATCAGAGCAACTATAAATCCCAATGTGATTAATGTTGAGAAAGCACTTATTGGCTGTTTTTTAAATGCTTCGAGATTTTGGGCTAATTTCCCCTTGGACACACAGATTACGTAGAGCACAGCAATAACGACAAAATAAACAACCATGCCAAAATCAGCCATGAAATCAATGGCTTGATCAAGACGATCTATGCCACTCAGCATATACGCCATCCCAGCTAAAAAAATTGTCCACAATAACGAGGTACAGTAGGCTGTCAAACACAGAGCATAAACGATTGAATCAAAGTCTGAATTCTTTCTCTTCTTTATGGCTGTATAAGCAGAAAGCAATAAAAGCTTAAATGGGTTAAAAATCAATGTTCTGATGCTCTATAAACTTCAATGTATTTACTTATCCTACTGATAAAGCTAATGAAACAACCAGCGTCCCATTGTTTCACCAGTGCTATTTATTAGTGATATGGATAGATCATCCATAAACTGTAGTTCTATCATGAGGTTGCCAGAGGGAAATAGAATAACTTTTTCACACCACTTTATGTCGCTATGCTCTACGTAGCGCTTTTGAAAGCCGGCACCTTCCATGTAATTTGCGATATAGATTTTTCCTGGCAGAACATCAAACCCAATAATAAACGCCCCTTTTTTCCGCTTTGTTCTATACGAAATCGACAGCAAGTCTCTGGTAACTCTTTGCGTTTCTACCTCACCATCAACCGCATCACCATCGTCATAAACATAAGTAACTTCTTCGAGCTTTTCTATTTTGCTTTCAAGCTCATTCTGTAAAACGTAGAAGTCTTCCTCTTTACATGCCGCAGATGCAGTACCGCCTGATAAAAGGACACTTAGCAGCATAAAAATTTGAATACATGGTAGTTTTAACATGATGTACATCTCCCTATTCATGACTTACCAGACGACCAGAGCAACACTAACAGGAAATTAATTATCGTGCTCATGAACCTATAAATGTATTAGCAACATTGCACAGACAACGCTACCAATAAACTGTTTGAGCAAAGAAAACTAATCATCAAAGAGCGGATTGTGGTTTACTAACAATAAATAAACCGTGCTCACAACATAAATGGAATTTGCGTTACATGAAGGATTGGCTAAACCGCGTTAGTAAAAGCTGGGAAGCGGCGAAAGCGGAACTGGATACCAAGCTTAGGATGGTAAAAGAGCATATCGGTGCCATGCCGGTAATTGTGTCCCTTGAACGCAGCGAAGCTCAAAACGTGCAGTTCGATGAAAAGCACTACTTTGTGATCCCCAACCACACCAGCGATATCGGTTTTTCGTTACACACCATGCGCGCATTGCCAGCTGACGCACCGGAAATTAATTACCTGCCAAAACGCCGGGTATTTCATTTCCCAAACGAACATTATGAAGGCGCACTGCGGCTGCATATGGTGGAAACCGCCCGCAGCATGGCTATTGAAACCAATAGCAATACGCAGAGTACCCTGGAAAAACTGGCCGACGATATTGACGCTATGGACAGCAAACTCACTTACGGCATGTTGGCGGTGGGCGCGTTAGCGGCTATTTTTAA
Organism: Alteromonas sp. AMM-1; assembly: GCF_047290655.1. Lineage (NCBI taxonomy): Bacteria > Pseudomonadati > Pseudomonadota > Gammaproteobacteria > Alteromonadales > Alteromonadaceae > Alteromonas > Alteromonas sp. AMM-1. The sequence continues at coordinate 55,374 of NZ_JBLBUE010000005.1, forward strand.
TCCTCTCATCGGTGCTGGCATTGCACTGAAAGCGGTACTGCCGAGTATTTCAGGCATGTTGTCTCGCCATGGTCTCAAACCACTGGGCGAAAAAGCCACACGGGCGCAGATTGAGCAAAAAGCTAAGCAGGCGGAAGAGCATGTACTTGCCCAGTTTGCGGCTGCCACCACGCTCAAAGTAACTAACCCTATCCTCAACGAACTGGAATTTGCTCTTCGCACCAATGAGCAGCAGCACGATCCACTGTACGACCCCAATCTGGCAAACGCCAGTTTACCCGCGCTTGAGCATTGTGATTGGCGACATCTGACGGAAGTGGCCATTAGCCACGTGTACAAAGAAATACTGGCAGACCCATCTATGCACACCAAGGCCAAACTGGGGCCAGAGGATGTTCGCTGGTTAGAGGTTTTACTGGCGGGAAAATAACACAACACTAATTTGCAAAAAGAAAGTAGCGGGGCATTGTTAACCAAAGCCCCTGCCGAATAGAGTGTATTTGTATTAGCTGATTATTCGCTAAAGTACTCCCAGTACTCAGCAAAGGTTGCCTGGGAAATATCAGATTTACTCAATTCATTGAGGAATTGCGGCAGCGTATCTAACAAAAACTGCTCCTCTGTTGGCGTTGTCTGATGTTCTTTGTAGGCAGACGTCCAAAAATTATTCACGTCTGTTGAGTCCATCATGTACTCAAAGCTCTCAATAGACTTACCCTGAACAAATACATCGTATCGCACCTTAAACTCTTTGTTCGACACGACCGGGATGATCCCGAGAGTACTGGCCGACAACATCAATGACGAAAACTGGGTACCATCCTGTTTAGTTCGATGGCCTTTGAGGACTCGCACCCCAATGGGCAATCCAACCGCTTTGTCATCCAGAGCTGCAAACGCGTTGTATTGCACTAATTTTTCTTTAAACGACTTGTCTTCTACGTTGGTAACAAAAAATACAGGAGGGTAAGCCTTACCCTGATGCGCATAATTAAATATAACCGCGTTACTTTCCTGCGCGATAGCATTAGATAAAGCTGCGAAACTCAATAAACATGAAGCCAGGGCAAACCGATACTTTTTCATTATTCGAGACTCCCTTACTTGTAGCATAAAACTTGATTGGTATATTCGACGGCCAGCTTTGAAGCTTCTTCAAAGTTGGGAGCCGGCTCACTTGTACTGAACGAAAACCCGCCTTTGGTTAAAAACTTCGCCAGCAGCGAAGTGCCAATAGCAAAGTTGACGTTTTGAGAAGTAGTTCCTGCGCTGTTCAACATCATGCGTTGATTTAACGATCCAGACACTACGCCCAACAGTTGCCCACTATAATCGACTACTGCACCACCGCTATTGCCCGGCTGTACTGGCGCGGAAAACTGAAAGCTGCCTCTTGCGCCTTTTAACCCACCCTGAGAAGTAACGTTTCCAACGGTAAGCGAAGGGTAGTCAGAGAGTAGGTTAGACAGCGGGAATCCTGTTGCAAAAAGTGGCTTTCCTAGCGTCACCTCGAGCTCGTCACGAATAGAAATACTTTGCGGATTCTGGTAATCCGTGGTGAGTACTGCAAGGTCAAGCAACTCACTCGACTTGGCTATGTTAGCAGCATAAGTTTGTCCCTTGTGCTTAACCTCAACCAAAATACATTCACTCACTACATGGGCGGCAGTAACCAGAGTGCCGTTTTTATCTATATAGAATCCAGTTCCTGAACCCGCAGGACTCATGTCATCAAAAAACGCTTTAATGGTTATTGGCGTGGCGGATTCCGCCGCTGTCGCTACCAGATTGCGTTCCTGCGAATTAACAAACTCGATCAGGAGCTCCTTCACACTTTTTACAAAGGCGTTATATACGGCATTAAAATCGTATACCCCCCCTGTTCCGCTGGCGCTGCTTTGCACCTGACGTTTAAACACGGTGTCGCCACTGCGGTTTTTAATCACCAGTTCCAAATCAGACTCATAACCACCCCAAACATAGTCCCAGTCACTTACCGCCCCAAGTTGAATTAGGTAATCAAAGTTACTGGATGAAGTCAGTTGTTCGCTACTGGTGAAAAAATCTTTCATCACGAGTTCGGTGGCTTCTTCCAACTTGCCGTAAAAATTGATTTTTCTTTCGGGCGTGCTTTTATCAACATAAAACGCAGCCGTTACATCCAATGGAAGCTGAATGTTCGCGTTGAGTTTGCTTTTGGTTTTTACCTGTGCGGCATTTTGTACAGGCGTGGCTTCACACCCCAGTAATATCAGGGATATGAGCATAACAACGAGTTTTTTCATGTAATTAGCAATCCGTTGGTAGATAGGAATTTTCACCAAAAAAGCATAGAGGACAGTTTTATAATGGTGCAGACTAGAGTCCTTTCAGCCTTTTGATTGATTATGCGTCAGCCACGCCATGAATGTAAAGGACAGCTCCCCCACGGGGAAATAGGCTATGGGGTTACTTTATGAAAGTAATTAGTGCAGCTATTTAGCCGCGAGAGAATGATGAGCCGACTATAACGTTATTGCGACCCATCAACATGATGAATCTGTTTCATCAATAATGCGGTGGCGGGGTCTCTTCCGACATTTTGGCAATGTTCGACGGCTCCATGCCTTTTACCTTATCGATAACATGCTTTAACTGGAATTCCATCTTTTCTAGCTGACGCTGCTGAGACGACAACGCATCATTGAGCGCTTCAATGGTATGCTCCTGAAACGCCAGCTTGGTTTGCAGTTCTTCAATAGCCTGATTAGCGGCAGCCAGATCATGCGCGAGTTGTTGTGGATCAGATGTCATGGTGATGAAGTGCTCCAAAGTTCAGCCAAGCCACTGCTGCTAACCGACAACACATGTTGTGAGTCGATAAAGCCTACAGCGTATACTACTGCAGACGGCGGGGTCATATTTTCACGCGGTGCCACTTTCCATTCAGCCACTTGCTCACCGGTTTGTACGTCCCACAAGTAAACACGTCGTGAGGGCGCCCCTGTTAGCAAGTACTTACCATCTTCAGAAAACACCGCGTCGGTAAAGATTTTCTGGCGCGCAATATACTGCAATTGGCTAATGGGTTCACCTGTTTGCACATTCCAAATTTGCGATTTTTGCTGACTGTCTGCGGTAAAGGCATAGCGGCCGGCGTCATCCAGCGCCACCAGGGTGACGCGGCTTGGATGCGTAAAGGTATGAATAACCTGGCCGGTTTGGGTGCTCCACAAGTAAGCCACATAATCGTTTCCTCCCGTTAAGGCATAGCTGCCATTAGGGGTAATATCCACACTGTTAATGCGTTCCTGATGCCCCAGAAATTCGATGCGTCGCCCGGTTTCTGGTTCGAAATACATTACCTTGCCGTTTGAACGGCCAACCAAAATGCCCTGGCCTTGGTTTGTAACAGCAATATCGCGAATCGTGGATTCATCGATGCGCCAGAACCCTACAGGCTCGCCACTGGTTAAACTCCACAGTGCAAATGCTTCGCGATCTGCAGTAACAGCAAACTGACTATCGGCTCCGATATGCACACTGGCAACTAAATTATCGCCTTCGCCCTGATGACTCCATTGAAACAGCGGTTGTGCCTCACCATAACGCCATACGTGAATGCCATTGTTGATGCCCGAAACCAGACTCAGCTTGCCATCTGGTGATATATCCGCTGCGTAAGCGCCTTCTTCCACCAAGCGCCAGCTGTTATCTGGCGTGGTTTCGGGCACACTGCAACCCCATACCACCAGCACCATGAGGCATAGCGATGCATAATGAAGGAACAATTTTACGGTTGTTGTGGTCATAAGCGTTTACTGTTGTCCGGCCAAACCTGTTTATGGGGAGGTAAAGTCAGCCTTGTGTATTAAACCCAACGATTTACCTACATTGTAAAACACCCTGAAAACGGCGCAACGTGATTCACTAAGCGGTTGTACGTGGTATTTCATCGGTGGGGACTCGTTTTTTACACCAAGCGTGTTACAGTACCTGAGTTTATTATCGGACGCGAAAAAATTACCTTTACATACGGCATTTCATGCGGGCTACCTTGGGCTTTACGCATTGCCGGATTACATCTACAACGGAGAAGTTTATGCAAAAGTCGATTGTTGCCCTTTCGCTAATCGCAACCTTAGGTCTGGCAGCATGTCAGCCACAGCAAAGTGCAACTGAGCAAGCACCTGCTATGAAAAAAGAAGAAATGACTGACGCCCAAAAACAAGCCTATGCGATGGGTGCCAGCATGGGTATGTTTGTGTACACACGTAACAAACAAATGGAACAGTTTGGTGAGAGCCTGGATACCGCTGCCATAATGCAGGGCATGAAAGACGGCATGAACGACACCATGTTGTTTGAAACAGACGAAATTCAGCAACTGGCGCAAGCCGGCGAGCAGGTAATGCGTACCAAACAACAGGAACTGGCAAGCAAAGTTGCTGAAGAAAACCTGGTAAAAGGCGCAGAATTCCTGGCTGAAAATGGCAAGAAAGATGGCGTTGTAACCACAGAAACCGGTTTACAGTACGAAGTAATGGTAGAAGGTGAAGGCGCAAGCCCGGTTGCTACCGACACTGTTAAAGTGCATTACAAAGGCACCTTACTGGACGGTACTGAATTTGATTCTTCATATTCACGTGGCGAACCAGCCGTGTTCCCGCTTAACCGCGTTATCATTGGCTGGACTGAAGGTGTTCAAACCATGAAAGAAGGCGGTAAAACCCGCTTCTTCATTCCAGCAGAGCTGGCTTATGGCGAACGCGCTACCGGCAACATTACACCTAACTCAACACTGATATTTGAAGTAGAGTTACTGGAAGTAGTGAAGCCAGAGCAAAACGCTGCGGGCGAGTAATAGCCAGTCTGGTTGCACAATTGCAACACAGTAAAAAAGGAAAAGCCGACAGAAAATATGTCGGCTTTTTTACAGCACCAGTCCCTGCTTGTCTGTGAGTCCCTACTTTTCTGCACCATTACAGCCTTACAAATAAGGCCAATGGATGCGCCCAAATAGTTATTCGGGCTACGCTTGTCAGACAGTGTTTGTTTGTCTCTTTAAAGGTAGTACAAAAAGCCAGCTAATCCAGCGAAAACCGGCTAATGTTTAGGAATGAATTGTTCTAAAAACGGTGTGTTTATAACAGTAGGCAGAGAGTTAGGATAATACGCTACGACGGCGATCCGGTGGCAGCTTAAACTTACCCACTTTTTGCAACACCATTTTCCCTGCGCGATACATCCCCAGACCAACCAATACAGAAATAATGGTTCGGGTGTCTTCGTGCTGAGTAAGGGCTTCAATGGTGGTGATTACAAACATCAACACGCCAGTAATTAACAGCACGAATCCCATTAGTGCCAAACCGAGCACACCTGCTGGTGCATTTCTCAGTGGAGACTCTGTTGTGTCTGGTTGCTCATTTTGTGTTGGTTGACGCATAATCCCTTCAATTCAGGTAAAGTCGATGCCAATACTACTTAGTCACTACAAATGTGACATCGTTCAGTTAATTTACAATTTGATTACATTAATCGACTTCGCTGTGGGGCGCTACGCACCTTTAGTATAGATTATAGTCATTAATGCTATTTATTCACTCAAGTTACAGTATTTGTCGCAATTATGCTACACAAGTTATCGTATGAATTCGGAATTTTTTTAACTTTTTTTAACAACTTATGGCAAAAACACCGTTAATTACCCGCAAGGGCTACCAAAAACTCAGAGACGAGCTGGACCATCTTTGGCGAGTTGAGCGTCCCGAAATTACCCGTAAGGTAACCTGGGCGGCAAGCCTGGGAGATCGCAGTGAAAACGCGGATTACCAGTACAACAAGAAAAAGCTGCGCGAGATAGACCGGCGAGTAAGGTACCTGCGCAAGTGTCTGGAAAACCTGAAAGTCGTTGATTATCACCCCCAACAAGAAGGTAAGGTATTTTTTGGTGCCTACGTGGAACTGGAAAACGACGATGGTAAGGTATTAACGCTACGCATTGTAGGTTACGACGAAATCTTTGACCGCAAAGATGTGATCTCTGTAGATGCGCCGATGGCCAGGGCATTAATTGGTAAGGAAGAAGACGACGACGTAACGGTTACCACGGAAGCCGGACGGTTTGAATGGTGGATCAATAAAATTTGGTATGACACCAGCGACAAAATTTAGCTCATTCAAGTCGTGCAAACAGTTGCTGTTACTGACTTATATGCTGTATAAATACGCGATAAAAAATGGAACTGATTAACGGACACAACGTTGAGCAGTGTCGATTCTAAAATTAACTGAAGGAATAAAATGTTAAATTTATCAATTAAATCCAAACTAATAGCAACGATTCTTACAGCAGTATCATTGATTTCAGGATGTGCCAGTACCTCATCAAAAGTAGTTGAAACTCCCACTGTCCAATCTTTCAACACCATTTACACTGGTCCCAAAAGCAAACTAGCCGTTGGTAATTTTGTAAATCGATCCAGCTTCCAAAATGGCATATTTTCCGATGGTGTTGATAGACTGGGCTCTCAAGCAAAAACTACATTAATGAGCCACCTGCAACAAACAAACAGATTTTCAATTCTAGATCGTGACAATATGGACATGCTGTCAAGTGAAGCAGCATTATCTGGTACTCAGCAAACTATCGCTGGTGCTCGATTTGTTGTGACTGGAGACGTTACTGAGTTTGGAAGAAAAGCTATTGGTGATAAGCAGTTATTTGGTTTGCTGGGAAAAGGAAAATCTCAGATTGCCTATGCAAAAGTAACTTTAAACATTGTTGATGTAACAACATCTGAAGTAGTTTACTCAGTTCAAGGTGCCGGTGAATATAGCTTGTCAGAAAGAGAAGTGATCGGTTTTGGTAGTACGGCAAGTTACGATGCAACGCTAAATGGTAAAGTATTAGACTTAGCAATTCGTCAGGTTGTTGACAAACTGGTTGTTGGTTTAGAATCAGGAGCCTGGAAGGTTGAGTAAGGATATAACTATGAAAAAAATACTACTTGCTATTTCACTAGCATTAACCCTGGTTGGCTGCAAAACAACCGAACCACTTTATTACTACGGAGATTACACAAAAGCAGTTTATAGCTACTTTAAAGCGGATGAAGTAACGTTAGAAGAGCAAATAAATGCTTTGCAGTTAATCTTAAGTGCTGCGGAAGCACAAAACAAATCTGTGGCACCCGGTTTTCACGCTCATTTAGGTATGCTTTATTTTGAAACAGGTAATCCCACGTTAGGCGTACAGCACCTTGAAACAGAAAAATCGCTGTTTCCAGAGTCAACTCAGTACGTAGATTTCTTATTAAGATCTGTGAAGGATGCATAACATGTTGAGATTATTTTTATTTACCATTAGTACCGCATTTCTTTCAGGTTGCGTTAGTTTACCCCCTAGCCATGACTATTCAGCTTTTAGAAATTCAGACCCGCACTCGATCATAGTATTACCACCAGTAAATAATACTCCGGAAGTCATTGCTCCCTTCAGCTTGCTGTCGCAGATCATTGTTCCAATTGCTGAATCGGGATATTACGTATATCCGACTGCTGTTGTAGAACAAACGTTTAAGTCGAATGGTTTGACGGTAGCAGAGGATATTCACGCACTGCCTGTCAGTAAAATAAGAGAAATATTCGGTGCGGACGCTGCGTTGTATATCACAATTGAAGAGTACGGAACGAGTTATGTTATCTTATCAAGTGATACAATTGTTACTGCTTCAGCATCCTTGATAGATCTAAAGACGGGTACATTGCTTTGGCAGGACAAAGCAACTGCGTCATCTGCGGAAACCAGAGGTAACAGTGGTGGTGGATTAGTAGGCATGCTTGTTGAAGCAGCATTAAATCAAATAATTGAAACGGTAACAGACAGAGGTTTTGATATAGCAGCCATCACTACCAACCGTTTATTATTTTCTGAAACACATAACGGTCTACTTTACGGGCCTCGCTCACCCAAATATGGTCAGCCAGCACCTAGTGAAAAAGCCAAGTAAAACTTAAAAAATTGCGGACCAATTAAGGTCCGCATTCTCTATTATTACCTGTCCGATATCTTGCAAAGCGGTGTGACACCCGCACATTCGGTGCTATACTCACAGCCCTGACACGCCGGGCAAAACCCGCTTATTCCTATGTGTAGCAAATAGAATAAGTAGCTGGTTGCTCTGTTACACAACAATCGCATAAAGGTAGGAAAGGGACGCTTTCCATAACTTACGACTACCGCCTGAATTCCATGATGATTATAAATACTATTGCCAACGAACTTGCCGTTAACCCTAAACAGGTTGAAGCCGCAGTAAAACTATTGGATGAAGGGGCTACCGTACCGTTCATAGCCCGTTACCGTAAAGAAGTTACCCAAGGACTGGACGACACCCAGTTGCGTACACTTGATCAGCGCCTTACCTATTTGCGCGAATTGGAAGACCGCCGTCAGGTGATCATAAAATCCATTTCAGAGCAGGGTAAACTTACCGATGTGCTGGCTGCGCAAATTCAGCAAGCCGACAATAAAACCACGCTGGAAGATTTGTATTTACCGTATAAACCGCGTCGTCGCACTAAAGGCCAGATAGCTATTGAAGCCGGACTGGAGCCGCTGGCAGATGCGCTGTTTAGCGACCCCACGCTAAACCCAGACAACACGGCAGAAGCGTACGTTAGCGCTGACAATGGTGTAGCCGATACCAAGGCCGCTCTGGAAGGCGCACGCTACATTCTTATGGAGCGGTTCGCAGAAGATGCAAGCTTACTGGCTAAAATCCGTCGCTATCTCAACGACAACGCGCACATTCGCAGCCGCGTTGTTGATGGTCAGCAAACGGCTGCCGTAAAGTACAGTGACTATTTTGACCACAGTGAAAAACTGGTGAACGTGCCGTCACATCGCGCACTGGCCATGTTCCGTGGGCGTAACGAAAACATGCTGCATATCCAGCTAATCGCGGATCCCGGTCAGGAAGACTCACCTGCACAAGTATCGCATTGCGAACACCTGATTGCCGAGCACCTTAATATACGCAACCAGGGTCGGGCGGCAGATGCCTGGCTGGCGCAGGTAGTGCAGTGGACCTGGAAAATTAAAATAGCCCTGCACATGGAAACCGAGCTGTTTGGTCAGCTGCGCGAAAAGGCCGAAGAAGAGGCCATTAACGTATTCGCGAAGAATCTGAACGATCTGCTTATGGCAGCCCCAGCAGGTGCCAAGGTGACTATGGGTCTGGATCCGGGTTTGCGAACCGGGGTAAAAGTGGCCATTGTTGATGCAACCGGAAAAGTAGTGGGTACCACCACCATCTTCCCTCATGCACCGCAAAATCAATGGGAAAAATCTCAGCGCACACTGATTAACCTGTGCAAGCAACACAAAGTGGAATTAATCAGTATTGGCAACGGTACGGGCTCGCGGGAAACCGACAAGCTGGTAGCAGAACTGCTAAAAGCCAACCCTGATTTGGGCGCACAAAAAATCATGGTAAGCGAAGCCGGCGCTTCGGTGTATTCGGCCTCAGAGCTTGCCTCTAAAGAATTACCTGAGCTTGATGTGTCGCTGCGTGGCGCAGTATCAATTGCACGACGCCTGCAGGATCCACTGGCAGAGCTGGTAAAAATTGAACCCAAGGCCATTGGTGTGGGCCAGTACCAGCACGACGTAAGTCAAAGTATGCTGGGTAAATCACTCGATCAGGTTATTGAAGACTGCGTAAACGCTGTGGGTGTAGACGTGAATACTGCGTCACCTGCGCTACTAAGTTATGTTTCAGGGCTAAACAAAACCCTGGCACAAAACATAGTGAATTACCGCGATGCCAATGGTGCATTTGCCAGCCGTAAAGATCTTAAATCTGTTGAGCGCTTAGGGCCCAAAGCCTTTGAACAAGCCGCAGGATTCCTGCGAATTGTTAACGGCAGCAACCCCCTCGATGCTTCAGCAGTTCACCCCGAAGCCTACCCGGTTGTAGATGCGATTGTGGATACCACAGCTGTAGCGGTGAACGATTTGATTGGCAATACCGACCTCTTGCGTAAGCTAAATCCCGAACAGTTTGTCAGCGACGCATTTGGTGTACCTACCATCAAGGATATTTTCAAAGAACTCGACAAACCCGGCCGTGACCCTCGCCCGGAATTCAAAACAGCCGCGTTTAAAGAAGGTGTAGAAACCATCGCCGATTTAAAACCCGGTATGATCCTGGAAGGGGTGGTTAGCAACGTGGCCAACTTTGGTGCGTTTGTGGATGTAGGCGTGCATCAGGACGGTCTGGTGCATATATCAGCACTTACCAATAAATTCATTTCTGATCCACGTGAAGTAGTGAAGGCCGGTGATATTGTTAAAGTGAAAGTGCTGGAAGTAGACATTCAGCGCAAGCGCATTTCCTTTACCATGCGCATGGACGACACGCCGGTACCGCAGCAAGCTAAAGGGAATAAGCCAGCTAAGCAGGGTGCAAAACCCAAAGCCAGCCAACATCAGGGGCAGGCAAAACCGGCCGCTGGCGGCAACAGCGCAATGGGCAATGCCTTTGCCGATGCCTTTGCCAAAGCAAAACAGAAGTAATGTTGCACCGAAACACACAGGCAGCTCAGTGAGCTGCCTGTGTGTTAAATAAATCAGGAAAAACGCATTACGCTCGCATTACGCTGTGGCGGTGAAACCCTGAGAGGCGGGTTGATAAACCGCCTGATAATATCCGGCAATGATCTGATTGCGCTGCTGCATTTGAGCAACATCCATATCTTCAATATCCAACGAGCGCTGACCGCCTGCACTGCGCGAATCGATGTCGTTTTCTACCGCCAGTTCTTCCAGTTTTCGCGTGGGAATATCAGCCGGTGAGACATCCACAATGTCGTCAAGGCTAGGGGGTTGTAATGCAGCTTCCGGATCACCTGACACACTCTGCTTGCGCTCTTTAGCAATCTCATTACGCGCATCAAAGGCAATACGGGATGCCTCAGCAGCTACCTGTAAATCTTGCGGCGAAGGTTCAGCCGGCGCCAGAGCAGCGGTTCGCACTTGCTGCATTTTGCGAATGGTTGCTTCGGGTGTGGATTCAGATGAAATATCAATAGACACCTGACCATCTACAGCATAACGCTGGCCGTCGGGCCCGCGCTGAAAATCAAACTGGGGCGAACCGGCAAACTGACCACCCGCACTGGCATGAGCCTGCTCATGCGCCCTGACTTCCTGGTCACGCTGCTTCAGCGTTTCAACTTCGCGTTGTTCACTTTGCTGCTGCTGACGCTCACGCGCGTCTTCTTTACCGGTGCTTTCGTCTTCAGTATTGTTGAACTGTTGATCCGCTGAGCTTTGCCCCTGACTGGTCTGATTGGGCTGAGGACGCTCATACGTGAGCGGCTGCGCGAGTTTTACTGACGACTTTAATTTATCGGATTCTGAGCCAAGGCCTTGTTCAGCACTGCCTTGTTTTGCGTCAGACGCCTGAGGAATGGTTTCGCGAACAAGGTTATCACGCCGGGCAGCCTCGGTGTTCAGGTTTGCCGTTGGAATGGCAAATGAGGAGGGGATTGGCGTAACGATATTCATAGCTATCAGGCCAGCGTATCGATTATTTTACCTACCGTGTCGTTTGCAACATCAATTACCTTGGCTGACGCCAGAGCATTATTACTGTACAGCTGCATCGACAACAAGCTCGACGTGAGGCTGTCACCACCCGAAGGCAATAACTTAGAAGTATTAGACAAACTCTGAAGTGCTGCATTAGCAAGCAGCTCGGTGGGCCCATTCGCAGCAACGTCCTGCTGTGCCGATCGTTGGGCAATATTCAGCGCAGACTGCGTCATGCCGTTAAACGACCTCTGCAGTCCAAACTGGCCCGAAATGATGGCCGAGTTGATGTTATTCGCAATTACCCCAGACATACCCTACCTCTACTCTCTCATGGCTAATTATTAACCAATATTGGCCATTTGAAAAGGAATATGTCGTGGTATAGCGCCCCTTTTTGATCGCGAACGCAGCGATTTCTTTACAGCGGCTATACCCATAACAGGTATATATACTCAGAAACTAACTACAGTGTTTGTCGATTCGCGCCAGATTGTGCACAAAATTACTAATAATATCGGCTGTTTGCGTAGGGTGACTAATGAACGGCGCATGCGCGGCATGTGGCATCACCACAGTATCAGCAGACGGGTGTAACTCGTGGATCCTGTCGATCCCACTGGTGGGTACCAAGCTGTCTAGCCGGCCATACAAACGCAGGGTTGGCTGGCTAATACGCCCTATGTCACTGCGCAAATCCACACTTTGCAATAACTGTAATCCGGCTTCGAGTGCATGCAACGATGGATTTGGCAGGGTTTTAACCTGCTGGCGAATAGATTTAACGTCTTGTTTGGCCGTTGCACTTCCCATGGCCTGAATGGCAAGGAATCGGTCTACGGTTTTATCGTAATCCCGGGCCAACTGCTCACGGAACATTGCCAGCACAGCAGGAGCAATGCCGGGCCAGCACTTATCGGCTACAAAATAGGGTGTGGATGCGATGGTGATGAGTCCCGCTACGCGCTTACTGTGATACAGCGCCAGATGCTGAGCCACCAGTCCACCGAGAGACCAGCCCACCACAATGGCATTATCGGGCAGGATAGAGGCTACCGCCTCCGCCAGTGATTCCAGGGTATATTCATCCGGCAGCGTAGATGCATTAGCACCAAAGCCGGGCAAACACACACGGGTAATGCGAAATTGATCTCGCAAATAAGGCAGAAACCCCGTAAAAACGGCACTGTTCATACCCCATCCGTGAATAAAAACCAGTTCTTTTCCCGTTCCCTGGGACAGGCTTTCAAGCCTCACATTAGTGTTACGCTCAACCACGCAATGGCTTCCTCTTGAAGGTTTGGAAAAGTGTACCTGAGCACGGTAAAAAGCGGAATAAAAGTTTTTAAGTGGCTGCGGGCAATGTTGCACAGTTGCTTGCCCGATAGCCTGTGTTATTTGTGCCAGCAGCCCGCGGCTGCGCAAGTATGCCGTACGTGCGAGCACGACTGTTTATACTTTAACTATCCCGTCGTGCCTGCCAATCTTTTGCAGTGGCCCCCGATAAAAAAGGGCCTGACACGCGGATACTACTCATCGGTATATGCCTGTGGGTATTATCAGTGGCCGCTAAACCAACTGGTGAAGCAATTTAAAACCGGTCACCCTCAGTTAGCTCAAACGCTGGCTGAATGGTTTGTAAGGTATGCATGGTCATCAGAAGCACCTTTGCCTGGCTGTATTTTACCCGTCCCTACCTCTGCGTGGCGATTCGCCAGACGCCGTTACCATCAAACCCTGCTGCTCGCCAATGCAATAGGCCAGAAGCTATCTGTGCCGGTTTATACCGACTGGGCAAGCAGAGGCAGCTTGCAACGAAAACAACAATTGCTGGGCAGGCAGGCCAGACTTAACAATCTGACTCAAGCTTACACACTGAGCGAAACCTCATTGCCCTCGCGAGTGGCTATTTTGGATGATGTAGTTACCACAGGCGCTACTGCCGCTACACTCAGTAAAATGCTGAAAGCGGCTAATCCGGATATTCAGATTGACCTTTGGGCCATTGCCATTACGCCTTCAAAACCAGATTCGGCTGCCTTGGTGCCAGGTAGTATTCGGAAGTTAAGAATGAAACTGCCAAACTAGTTAGAACAACAAGGCTACCAGTGTTGCGCTGGTAGCCTGAACTGTTGCAGACGGACTAGCGAATGGCTTCCGAGAGCATTAACGCGTTGCTCATGAGCTTACTGGTACCATACCAGTATCCGCGAAACTGCGGGTTGTCGGTAAAGCCAATTACCCGTCCTTTACCCATAGTTTGCGCTATCACGGCTACACTACCGGCAATTTCATCGGCCAGCACATCGGCACTATATCCTGCCACCAACGGCGATTTCGTGTAGCGTGCAGGCACGTTAAATGGTGACTGACTACTGCTTACAATCATGTTGGTGGTTTTAAACAAGTGTAAATAGGGCTCATCAAAACCGTAAAACAGCGGATGTGAAATATCGATATCAGCTTTATACACAGCACCAGCAATCAGCTTTTTCGCTGCCAACGCATCGCGATCAGCATAGGTAAGCCCCGATTCATCAAACAAGCGATCAACGTCATTGCGGTCGGTTACCTGCAATGACAACCACTTTTCCTTGGCGAATAACGACAGGGCAGACATTTGCCCAATCAGTGTTCCACCGGCTTTTACCCACTCGCCTATCGCTTTGGTGTCTTTATCACTTAGCTCGTAACGGCCTGCGGCAAACACAATATGTGAATAACCAGACAAATTAATCCTGCCTAGACGCGCTTGCTCAACCAAGGTAATTGGCATCCCAACCTGGGTATCCAGGTAATGCCAGATTTCGCCAACCTGATAGGGGTCGGCACCTTCGCCACCTACAATCAGCACTTTAGGTGCCTGTACCGGCACCATACTGCGGCTCCCCAGGTCATTGCCTGCTGATGTTGAACCACTGGTAATGGAATACACGGGTACTTGCTGTGTTTGACTGGCGCTGGCAATTAACCCTGCCAGATTATCTGGTTGAGCCAATCCGGCAGGAATAACTATGCTTCCCGGCTCAAATACCCTTTCTCCGCCTGTGGTAGCAGCGGTAAATGACCCTGTGGCAATACGTGCATTCACCCCCGACGATAACAGCGTCTGTAATAATGCAGGAGACTTAAAGTGATGCCATTCAAAGGCATAACCGTAGGCATTATTGGCAACCACTGGCAACGCGCTCTCATGTTTTGCGCCGCCTTTTACGCGCTTTAATTCCCGCGCCGACATCGACGCATAGTTCAGGTCAAATGCCAGCGGAAGGTTCCAGTTCGATACATCATAAAAGGTGTTGTCCGGAAACTGCTGTTGAGTAGAAAACAACGACTTGATTAAACGGTATTTTTGCTGATCCAACGGCACTACCAACGAATGGGGTGCAGAATAAGTTTTGTCATTTGCCGATACATCTTCTGCGGGCACAATAAAATCAATATTGTGTTGTTCCAGCACCCATTTAGCCTGCGCTAAACGCCAGCTGTCATTGGGCTCATTCAATACATACGCAGCGACGCTGTCATCCTTGATTAACGATTGAGTTTCGTTGAAGAAGCGTCGGGGATATTCCGTTAAAGCCGCTTTGTTTTTTAATGCGCCATCGAATACCGCCAACGACATTGTGAACTGATTCTGTATGGTCTGCGCGAATTCAACCGGGCCATTTACCGAATCCTGTATATGCCCGCGGCTACTGGCTTGTTCAAACAAAATACCAATACTGCCCTGGGCATCGGGGTAAGTAGATCCTTTGCCGTAGTAAAAATCGTCAAACCCTTCCTGGCTGAAATACAGTGTTTTTTGATCGTCAAACGCCTGCACAAAGCTCTCAGCCAATGCCTCGGTTAACCGAACATTGCCTTCCGGGGTAAATGGGTTTTTGCGACTGGGCACACCCGGCTGGAAGAAATAGGTACTGTCGGTGCCCATTTCATGAAAATCAGTCAAAACATGAGGACGCCACTTTTGAAATTGTTTAATGCGCGCCTGGGATTCAGGATGAACCAGCATGAGCCAGTCGCGGTTCAGGTCGAACCAATAATGGTTGGTGCGCCCGTTAGGCCAGCCTTCGGTATGCTCCCGGTGATCCGGATCCGACGACAACACCTGACCTTTGTGCATATTTGCCCATTGTGCAAAGCGCGACAGCCCATCCGGATTAAACGATGGATCCAGCAATACCACGTTATTTTTAAGCATCGCTGTTACCCGGGCATCACTGGATGCGGCAAGGTAATACGCCACCAGCATTGACGCATTCGCCCCTGACGGCTCGTTGCCGTGTACGCTATACCCCATGTACAAAACCAGCGGCGCATTGTCGGCAGCCCGGGTCCCCTGAGCAACATTCTCAACGTGTTCCTCACGCCATTTGGGCAGGTTTTTGCGATTTTCAGGTGCGGTAATAGTTAACAACAGTAACGGGCGCTGTTCATGGGTGTAGCCGGTCACTTCCAGACTAATCCGATCCGATTTTTCGGCCAGTATTTCCATGTATCGCACCAGTTGATCGTGGCGCACATGCCAGGTGCCAACCGGGTAACCCAATACCGATTCCGGCGATGGAATAGCCGGATTAAGTGCGCTGTTTGCCGGTAGATAAGCATTAGCCGGTTTTCCTGCTGCCAGTGAGAACGGACTGCTCAATAAAAATACCAGCGCCAATCCTACGGAGGCTGCATAGCGCGGGTGTTGTGACGGAGAGTGTGCGAATGCGTTGGCATCCTGTGCGCGATCACTGCTGACTACACACCGGACTGCCTTCCGGATATGCATCCAGAAACCGGTTTGAAAGACTTTCATCATTGTATTATTGAGCCTTGTACTATCTGTCGTGCATTTAGTCTGATTATCTTTAATACCCGAGTGTTTTACTCAAGTAAATTTGTTATCATGCCTACAATTCTATGATTATGCAGGACTCTATCATGATCTCAATATCTACTGAGGCGCAGGCTCACTTTGTTAAGCTTCTGGCTAACCAGGAGTCTGGCACAAATATTCGGGTGTTTGTGGTCAATCCAGGTACGTCTACCGCCGAGTGTGGCGTGTCTTACTGCCCACCAGACGCGGTTGAAGCTACCGATATGCGATTGCCGTTTAATGGTTTTGAAGCCATTGTAGACGAAGAAAGCGTACCTTACCTGGAAGCAGCCGAAATTGACTATGTCACGGATCAGATGGGCTCGCAACTGACGCTCAAGGCGCCTAACGCAAAAGCGCGTAAAGTGGCCGATGATGCCCCGCTGGTAGAACGCATTAATTACATGATTGAATCTGAGATAAACCCTCAGTTGGCCAATCATGGCGGTAAAGTGGTGTTGCTGGAAGTCACCGAAGAAGGCTACGTTATACTGCAATTCGGCGGCGGCTGTAACGGTTGCTCCATGGTTGACGTAACACTTAAAGAGGGTATCGAGAAGCAAATGCTCGAGCAATTTGCCGGCGAAATAAAAGGTGTACGCGATGCCACCGAGCACACAGCAGGCGATCATTCTTATTACTAAGCGGGCAACACTGCAACGCGCATGGACACGGTAACCCCACCCAAAGGCTGGCATCGATTCACCCAGGGCCTGGTTGTATTTGCTCTGGGTTTTATTACCATGCTGGCCGGTGCCTGGTGGTGGTTCCCGTTGTATTATGCCGGTATTGTTATTCTGTTGTGCGGGTTCGGTTGGGCCATGACAGGTTACCTGGCACTACTGTGGTTCAGACTTACCAAAAACATTAACCCTGCTCGTCGCAACGATTAACGTAATACCGGTAAAAGCTTCCTGACAGTGTTAGCCCCCGGGCGAGTAGAAAGGCCAGTAGAGCCCACCACAAGGCTTCATTACCAGCGTCACGCAATACAAACCACACCGGAAAGTACACCCCCAGCGCACTGATGATCATGGTGTTACGCATGGATTTAGCGCGAGTGAGTCCCACAAATACGCCATCAAATAAAAAGCACCAGTGTGCCAGTAACGGCAGCCATACCATAAGAGGCAGGTAAGGCATGGCGGCCAGGTACAAAGCCTCTATATCGGTAAGCAGCAACACAATTGAACTGCCAAACCAGTAAAACGTGAGGGCATAGCCAACTGCCACTACGCTGGACCATATCAGCCCGCGATGCGTTTGCCTGATCACACCTTGTTTATTCTGTGCCCCGGCAGCTTCCCCTACCGTAGCTTCTACGGCGAAAGCAATACCATCCAGCCCAAGCGCAATTAGCACAAAGAATTGCATCAGAATGGCATTTACCGCCGTAGCCGTTTCGCCATAACGCGCGCCCTGAATGGTTAAAAATGCCAGGCAGGCCTGAAGAGCGAGATTGCGAAGCAGCATATCGCCATTTAGTTTCATCAGCACTTTCTGTGCGCTGCGTCCAAACCACTGCCAAACTGGCTTTACATGGCCGATTCGGCGCATGGCAACAACAATCCCCAACAGCGTCATCGTGTATTCAGCTATTACACTTGCCAGCGCCACGCCTTCAACGCCCATACCCAACGACCACACAAACGCAACATCCAATCCGGCATTAAGCAGGTTACCAACTACCTGTATAACCAGTACTGCCCGGGTTTTCTGTTGGCCTACCAGCCAGCCAATCAGTGCAATATTGGTTAACGCCGCTGGCGCACCCCATACCCGCACATGAAAGTATTGCCCGGCAAATCCTGCCACCGTTGCAGAGGGTTCGGTAAGTGCCATACCCATCCATAACACGGGTTGTTGTAACGTTAGCAATAGCAGACCAAGTACCACGCCTACAAATGCCGTTTGATAGCAGGTTTTGGCAATGTCCTCTTCGCTTTGCCTGCCTCTGGCCTGGGCACTTAATCCGGTTGCCGACATACGCAGAAAGCCGCACACCCAATAAAGTTGCGTAAGGATTAATCCGCCAATAGACGCGCCAGCCAGGGGGGCCGAAGCATCCATGTGCCCCATCACGGCCGTGTCTACCAAACCCAGTAAGGGCGTGGTAATGTTAGCCAGGATCATGGGCACTGCCAGTGTGATCAGGGTTATGTGAGCGGGCAAACCCCGTTGTAAATACGCAGCGCGGGTCACAGCAGTCCGGGCAAATAAGGAGAATGCATGCAGTCTATCATGAGAGCCTTCGGTTTCTCGATGTTGATTTGGGGTGTTACCGCCGCATTCAGCGCAGTACAGGCAAAAGAGCTTAAAAATGTAGGGGCAGTTATCCTCCTGTATCACCATGTTGCCACCAATACACCGCGAAGCACTTCTGTAACCCCACAGGAATTTGCCGAGCATTTGGCGTTCATAAAGGCCAATTACATAGTGTTTCCACTGAAAGACATTGTAGAAGCAGCCAGACACAATAGGCCGTTGCCCGATAACGCATTGGCAATCACGTTTGACGATGGATACGACAATATCTACGAGAACGCCCATCCATTACTAAAAGAATATGGTTTTCCTTATACTGTTTTCATTAACCCCTCGGTAATTGGTGTTCAGTCGAACCAGTTAACCTGGGACACAGTTAAGATTATGCACAAAGATGGCGTAACCTTTGCCAATCACACCCTGGATCATTTGCATATGCTGGAGAAACACGCTGGCGAGAATAACAACCAGTGGCTGACCCGAATTTGGCAAAATGTAGAAGAGGCTGAAAAACAAATCACCGGGCACATTGGTGAATCGCTCAAATATCTGGCCTATCCGTTTGGCGAGTACAACGAAATGTTGGCAAACAAGGTAAAAGAACAGGGTTACATCGGCTTTGGGCAACATTCAGGTGCGGTGGGGCCCTTTTCTGATTTAGCCGCTATTCCACGGTTCCCCGCTGCCGGGCCCTACGCAAAGCTCTCGACGCTGAAAACCAAAATGGCCAGTTTTGCCATGCCGGTAGTTTCAGTATCACTGTCCAATCCGGAGCTCACCGGTGCTGAATTACCCGGACCTTTTACGGTTACGCTGGATGAAAACGTCGCCAAACAATTGCGTTTAAGTCAGGTAACCTGCTACTACCAGGGCGATGCGTTGCCGGTTGAGACAGACGCGAACCGCTTTAGTTTCGAACTCAGCAAAGCGCTGCCTGTAGGCCGCTCCCGAGTAAACTGCACAGCGCCATCAAACAGTATGCCGGGTCGTTACTTTTGGTATTCAACACCGTTTTTCAGGGCCGACAAAAATGGAAACTTCCCGGATTAACGCGGGGATTTAAAACGAAGAACGGTTCAGTGGAATGGCGCGGATCATTTGGATGAACTTGTCGTTTACCCGGTGTTCTGCATAACCCATTTTTTGATAAAAGCGCAGGGCACCGTGGTTATCAACTTCACAGTTGAGCACTACGGCATTTTTCTTTAACGAACGGGCTTTTTCTTCCATGTATTTAAGCAGTGCGGCACCAACGCCCGAGCGGCGCGCCGATTCAACCACTGCAATATGGCCAACGCCCATTTCCAAAAACATGGGTGGTTCAATAACAGCCATGTACAACTGTGACTTCAGCACCACATCCAATGCCGTATCAATGCCGTAAAAATCGACGATGGATTGCAACGTTACGCGGTCAAAATTTTCTGGAAGGTGGCTGTGCCAGCAACTGATCAAACCGGTTACTTCACCGTTTGTCTCTGCTACCCAGTGGTTGTCACTGCCATATTGTCCGCCGCCCTGTTGCCAGGCAAACGCAAGGTAATCCTGCGCAACCTGTGGATCGCCCAGACCAAAGACTTCTGTTAGTAAGCGCTTACCTGCATCAAACAGAAGTGGTACGGTAACGCCGCCATCATCCAATCTGGCGCTACGTATTTCACTCAACATGGCATTAGTTTTTCTTGTAATTACCTATGATTAAAGGCAAATCATTAGCAATTTGTATGCTATCACTGACGGCAAGCTCACCGGGAGTATACTTTGGTTTAAATCGTCCCAAAGCCCGCCCCTGAGGATCAATGACCACCACAGAGGCGCTGTGGTCAACCAGGTAGTTGGGGTTGTCTGTGCTTTCAGCAATGGCGTACATCAGCCCAAGAGAACGTACAAACGGAAACAATTGAGCGTGTTCACCGGTTAGTGCCACAAACTCTGTATTAAAGTACTCAACGTAAGAAGCCAGCCTTTCTGGTGAATCCCTGTTAGGATCGACCGACACAAACACTACCTGAATTGGCGCATCTGTACCATTACTTTTTAGCTCTGGATAAATTCTTCCAAGGGAGGCCATCGTGGTGGGGCAAATGTCCGGGCAGTAGGTATACCCCAGAAATAACAAACTCCAATGCCCGCTAAACACGCCGTTATCAACAGGTGTATTTGATTGATCAACCAAACTGATGTCAGCGAGTATTCTGGGCTCGGGAAAATACTGGAAGTATTCGGGCGCTGAGACGGAAGGCTGGAAAGGCTTTACAACGGCAACAAATGCACCTGCAGACAACGCCAGTATGCCTGCAAGTGCGATCCAGATTTTTTGACTCATAGTGTTAATGGTATGTAGTGATCTGCAAGTAATACGACAAACAATACCATGAGATGAATAATTGAAAACTTAAATGTTGTCATGGCGGTATGCTGATCAGCTGCATATTTCAATTTCAATGCATAGTACATGAAACCCGCGTTCAACAACGATGAGCCCATCAGATAAAGCAAGTGGGCTTCACCAATCAGATAAGGCAATAAACAAACCAGACACAGCAACACGGTATATAACACTACACAGGTTTTGGTGAATTCCACACCATGCGTAACCGGTAGCATAGGTACTTTGGCTTTGGCATAGTCTTTTTCGCGGTGAATCGCCAGTGCCCAGAAATGCGGTGGCGTCCAAGTGAACACAATCAGCACCAGCAACAATGCGTAGGGATCAACCTGACCAGTTACCGCCGTCCAGCCCAGTAACGGCGGCGCTGCCCCCGCTAATCCGCCAATGACAATGTTTTGCGGTGTGGCGCGTTTCAGGAACATGGTGTACACCACAGCATAGCCAAATAAACTGGCCAGCGTGAGCAATGCGGTTAATCTGTTAACCCATAATTCCAATGCAACGTAACCCACTACGGCCAGCACAAATGAAAATATCAGCGCGTTATTTACACTCACTTTGCCTTTGGCAACGGGACGATTAAACGTACGCGCCATCTGACTGTCGATCTTGTGATCAACCACGTGATTAATGACTGCCGCAGCACTTGCCAGCAAGCCAATTCCCGCTAGCCCTGCAACCAGTGTGGATACCGGCACCCAGCCCGGCGTAGCCAGACACATGCCTACCAGCGCTGTGAGCAGCAATAACATCACTACGCGGGGTTTGGTCATTTCATAGTAATTGCGCCAGGATGCACGCCACCCGGTGAGGGGCTTTGCAGATGATGCACTGTCAGACAATATTGTGGTTTTAGCCATAACAGCCTCCTACACTTTTCGATACAGGGTGTAAGTGATCATCACCAACACCAATAATAAACAGGCCGCAATGGCATTGTGCAACACTGCCACACTCAGAGGCAGGCTGAATACCACGTTACTCACCCCCAGACCCACTTGCAGCAACAGTACTGAAGCCAGGATCACTGCAGCTTGCCTTATTACCCTTGAACCTGAACGACGGAACAGGGTGAGTGCGAGCCAGCTTAAATACAGCAGGGTTACCACCGCGCCGAAGCGATGCACTATGTGCATTGTCATGCGCTCAGGATAGCTGTGCGCGCCAAACTCATAATTATCCGCGTCGGGCACACTGTAGGCACCATTGAAGTCAATGCTGCCTATCCAGT
This sequence comes from Alteromonas sp. AMM-1, assembly GCF_047290655.1. Taxonomy (NCBI): domain Bacteria; kingdom Pseudomonadati; phylum Pseudomonadota; class Gammaproteobacteria; order Alteromonadales; family Alteromonadaceae; genus Alteromonas; species Alteromonas sp. AMM-1. The sequence goes on from NZ_JBLBUE010000005.1 coordinate 77,710, forward strand.
CACCTTCGCACACCGGAAACTGAGTACAGGCCAACGCGGCATAATTTGCTGATGTCCAGCCACCTAATGCGATTTGCGCAACCAGCACCACCACCCCAAGTGCAGCAAAGCCGGCATAGCGTTTAACGCGGGCATTGACATACCCAAGACGAAATGCCGACAGGCGCAAATACAATAAAAACAAGCAGGTAAGTACACTAAACCCACCCAGCAAATGGCCCATCACCACTACCGGTAACAAATTCAGGGTAACAGTCCACATGCCGAGCAGTGCCTGAAAGATCACCAGACCAAGCAACAGCATTGGCAGTTTTAGCGGCCTGTTTGGCTCGCGCTTTATCAGTGTGATGATGGCAATAGCCAGAATACACAGCCCTAATGTGCCGGCAAAATAGCGGTGAATCATTTCGTTCCAGGCCTTGTGCGCCTCTACCGGACGTTCAGGGTACGCTTCATTTGCAGCCTCAACGTGATGCTCTGCTTCGGGCACGGTTAGGTGTCCATAGCAGCCGGGCCAATCAGGGCAGCCCAGACCAGCGTCGGTTAAGCGTGTGTATGCGCCCAGTACAATCACCACAACAGCCAGTATGATGCTGAAACCAACCAGTTTACGCATAACGACTCCTTATCCAATACGCGATAGTTTTAGCAACTTACGCAAGTCTGCCAGCACATCGCGACTGCCCATGATTGCGTCCTGACGCAATGCATAAACCGGGAAACGCAGCATAGCGTTAGCCTGGGTATCCACAATAAACAGGTGATCAACTAACGCCGTGTTATTAAGCGAAGCGGCCTGCTCAGCAGTAACCGTCATTGCCTGAATATGGGGGTAGTCAGCAAGCTTCGCAGAAGCCATTGGGTCACTGGATGGTGTGATAAATACAGCCGGCTTGGCTCTGTCAGTTTCTTTACCCAAGGCTACCCACACTTGCTGAATGGCATACAGGGCATTTTCGCACTCTGCATTACAGGCAGCAGGCACTATATACATCACCCGCCAGCTAGGCGGTTGGTTTTCCAATACCGACGTTAGCGATACAACGGGTTGTAATAATTCACCGCGATTGGTGGCACCGCGTTCAAACCAGTCTCCATCAAGTGCCAGTTTAGCCAGCACGACAGGCAGTACAAATACCGCAAAAATGATCAGGAGGGAGCGTTTAGGCCTTTCTTGAGTCTGAACCATAGTTGTCATTATTGTTTGCTCTCCGCATTAACACTGAAAAAAAGATAACGACAGCGGCGAGCGCCAGGCCAAACCACTGAATAGCATAACCAAGATGCTTTTCAGGGGGCATAACGACTGCCTGCCAAACCGGTGTAAAGCCAGTCAGATCAGGCGCAGACGCAATTCGCTGTACAAGAATATTGGGCATCGATGTGCCCCATTGAAGATTGAGGGTTGCTATGTCAATTTGCTGCAGTCGCAACGGAAAAGTATTGAACTGCGTAGCGGTTTCGGAAATTAACCGGTTGTTACCCGGTACAGAAATTACGCCCTCCATATTGAACACGCTGGCAGGCATCACGATATCCGGCAATTGGTCACGTTGAGCAGGTGCGGGTACCCAACCCAAATTAACTAGGAATTGCTGCTCTTGAGAACGAACCGGCACGATCACAGCGTAGCCAGGCTTCCCCTGATAAACCTGATTATCCAGCAGAATAGCCCGGCTGGAATCAACCTCAGCACTAAAAGACACGGGTATATCTCTTACATCGCTAAAAGATTGTAAGGCTTGCGAAACCTGCATTGGCGCCTGAGCTGCTTTTTGCGCTATGCTGTGCAAACGTTGTTGTTTTTGTTCCATGCGCGCAAGCTGCCAACAACCCAAGGACACCATTATTGCTACTGCAACTATGGTTAGCAGGGTTGCCAAAACCGGCCAGGACCTACCTGATGAGCGCTTGGATTGGCCGTTGGCAGGAGTAACTGGCATGTTAGTTAAAATAGTAATCGTTGGATTGTTGCTGTTTATGGTGTTTAACCTGTTTCTGGCCATGAAAGCCATGTTAGGTAACAACCCCAAACACCAGCCCATGAGCAAATATATTGGGCGCAGGGTAATGACATCAGCCCTTATAGTGGTGATCATTTTGCTGGCAATTTCTACCGGTCTCATCACACCTAACCCGCGCCCGTATTAACGTTTACAGCACGTACACAAATACGTAGAGCATTACCCATACAACATCTACAAAATGCCAGTACCAGCTACCGGCCTGGAACGCAAAGTGGTTGTCGTGGGTGAAGTGGCCCTTCAGTACACGCAGGAACAATACAATGAGTATGATGGTTCCCAGCGTTACGTGCATACCGTGGAAGCCGGTAAGCAAGAAGAACGTATTACCGTAAATACCCGATTGCAGGGTTAAACCCAGCTCCTGATAGGCATGAATATATTCTTCTACCTGTAATGTAAGGAAGCCACAGCCCAGCAGGATGGTAATACCCAGCATTGCCGTTAACTGTTTACGCTTGCCTTGTTCCAGGCCCACATGAGCAAAGTGCAGAGTAACGGAAGACACCAACAGAATGATGGTGTTAATAGTGGGTAAACCTGCCCAGCTCATTGCGGTTGTGGTTGTGCCATCGGGTGTTTGAATAAGAGGCCAGAAGGCTTCAAATCCGGGCCATAACACTTCATTGGTCATGGCGTTGTTTGACTCGCCAGACAACCAGGGCAGGGCAATTACGCGTGCATAAAACAGCGCTCCAAAGAATGCGCAAAAGAACATCACTTCAGAGAAGATAAACCAGCTCATTCCCTGACGGTAAGAACGGCCAAGCTGATCGCTGTACAGGCCACTCATGGATTCGTTTATTTGATCGCGGAACCAGCCAAACAACATCACCAACAGCACAGCAATGCCTACTGCCAGGATATTGTGCCCAAAACCACTCTCGCCACGCGTACTTTCAATTACAAAGGTACCGGCCCCTACTGCAATTAAAAACAACGCAACGGCCCCTATGATAGGCCATATGCTTTGTGCCGGAACATAATACTTCTGATACTCTTGTTGTTGCATAATGTTCTCCTTAGACCTCAATTCTCAGTGATTGAAGTCAGGAAAGGGTTAGTTTTTTTGTCACCACCGTTGCCGCCGGTGACGTCAAATAACGTGTATTGCACAGTGAAAAAATGTATGTCTTCAGGAATTTGTGGATCGACGTAGAAACGCATTGGCATTAGTGCTTCGCCACCTGCACTCAGTGGCTGACTGTTAAAGCAAAAGCACTCGGTTTTGTTCAGAAACAATGCTGCCTGACCGGGTGTAACCGACGGGATAGCCTGCGCCACCATTTGCTTGGAAGCGGGGTTTCTTACATAAAACTCAACCGTATTCAATTCGCCAGGATGCACCTTTACGCGATGTGTTTGCGCCCGAAATTCCCACGGCATGCCCGTATGCGTGCGGGTAATAAATTCCACCGTTATAGTGCGGGATTCATCAACCTCACCAACATAGGCCGTAGCAGCTGTTTCGTTGGTTTTGCCGTTAATGCCGGTAATGTCGCAGAACACGTCATATAACGGCACCAATGCAAAACCAAATCCAAACATGGCCACTACAACCAGGACTAACTTTCCTACCAATGCGGTGTGGGAAGTTGTTGCCATAACAGTCTGCCTATTTCACTACAGGAGGCGTTTCAAACGAGTGATACGGTGCCGGTGACGGAATTTCCCATTCCAGACCCTCTGCACCTTCCCACACCTGACTACTCACTGGTTCACCCTGCTTGCGGCATGCTTTAATCATTACCCACAGGAATATCAGCTGAGACAATCCGAATGCGAAACCACCAATGCTGATCCACTTGTTAAAGTCGGCAAATTGCAGTGCGTAATCCGGAATACGGCGCGGCATACCGGCCAATCCTACGAAGTGCATAGGGAAAAACAGCAGGTTTACCGAAATCAGCGAACACCAGAAGTGCCACTTCGCCAGCGTGATATCAAACATCCGACCGGTCCATTTGGGCAGCCAGTAATACACTGCCGCCATAATCGAGAAGATGGCCCCTGTTACCAGTACATAGTGGAAGTGCGCCA
>NZ_JBLBUE010000050.1:0-22556 GCF_047290655.1 Alteromonas sp. AMM-1
AGTAGAAGCGCGTCCGCAAATTAACCGCGAAGAAAAAATCAGTATCCTTAAAGGTCTGGTTGCCGCTGACGGTATGGAAAAATACCTGGGTGCAAAATTCCCTGGCGCGAAACGATTCTCGCTGGAAGGTGGTGACGCGTTAATTCCAATGCTGAAAGGCCTGATAACGGCTGCCGGTACTCAAGGTACTAAAGAAGTCGTAGTGGGCATGGCTCACCGCGGTCGTTTGAACGTACTGGTAAACGTACTGGGTAAAAACCCATCGGTACTGTTTGATGAATTCTCTGGTAAACACGATGAATCACTGGGTGCCGGTGACGTAAAATACCACGCTGGTTATTCATCTGACTTTGCTACTCCGGGCGGAAACGTGCACCTGGCATTGGCGTTTAACCCGTCGCACCTTGAAATCGTTAACCCTGTAGTTATGGGTTCGGTACGCGCGCGTTTAGACCGTCGTGACAACGATAGCAGTAAAGTACTGCCGGTGACGATCCACGGAGACTCGGCAATTGCTGGTCAGGGCGTGGTTCAGGAAACCTTCAACATGTCACAAACCCGTGGCTTTGCTGTTGGTGGAACGGTTCGTATTGTTATTAACAACCAGGTTGGTTTTACTACTTCTCGTACCGACGACACGCGTTCAACGCAGTATTGTACCGATATCGCTAAGATGGTGCAGGCGCCGATTTTCCACGTTAATTCAGACGACCCGGAAGCGGTGATGTTTGTTACCAAACTGGCGTTGGATTTCCGCAACAAGTTCAAGCGCGATGTGGTAATTGATTTAGTGTGTTACCGTCGCCATGGTCACAACGAATCAGACGAACCTAATGCAACCCAGCCGCTGATGTATCAGAAGATCAAAAAGCACCCCGTGCCGCGTGAATTGTACGCAGATCAACTGATCGCAGAAGGTGTGATTGGCGAAGTTGAATCGCAAAAACTGATCGATGACTACCGTGCTGCACTTGATCACGGTGCGTGTGTTGTTGAAGAATGGCGTCCGATGACTGAGCATTCAGTAGACTGGCGTCCATTCCTTGGGCATGACTGGGATACCCCTTATGATGCCTCAATCAGTGTCGAGCACTTAAAAGAGCTTGGCGAAAAAGTGACTAATTATCCAGCCACTCACAAGCTGCATTCACGTGTAAACAAGGTTTATCAGGACCGTAAGGCGATGGTGGCCGGTGAGCGTATGCTTGACTGGGGTATGGCTGAAATTCTGGCCTATGCGTCAATCGTAGAGGCCGGTACCAGCATTCGTATGACGGGTCAGGATTCCGGCCGTGGAACCTTCTTCCATCGTCACGCGGTGCTGCACAACCAAAAAGATGCTGCAGCTTATATGCCTCTGCAACACATCAGCGAGGATCAGGGTCCAATCGAGATATACGACTCTGTATTGTCTGAAGAAGCGGTAATGGCCTTCGAGTACGGCTATGCAACTGCTGAGCCGACCTGCCTGACTATTTGGGAAGCGCAGTTTGGTGACTTTGCTAACGGTGCCCAGGTTGTATTCGACCAGTTCTTATGTTCTGGCGAAGCGAAGTGGGGCCGTTTATGTGGTCTGACTGTATTGCTTCCTCATGGCTATGAGGGCCAGGGACCTGAGCACAGTTCTGCGCGTCTTGAGCGTTTCCTGCAACTTTGTGCAGATCACAACTGGCAAGTGTGTGTACCTTCTACACCAGCGCAGGTCTTTAATATGCTGCGTCGTCAGGTTATCCGCCCAATGCGCAAACCACTTATCGTTATGTCACCTAAATCGTTGCTGCGTCATCCGTTGGCGGTTTCTTCACTGGAAGAATTGTCTGACGGTATTTTCCACAACGTCATTGGTGAAGTAGACGAACTTGATCCGGCAGGCGTGAAACGTGTGGTGATGTGTTCTGGTAAGGTGTACTACGATCTGTTGGATCAACGCCGTAAAAATGAACAAACCGACGTTGCGATTATTCGTCTGGAACAGCTGTATCCTTTCCCACAAGAAGAATGTGCGAAGATTGTAGCTGAATACAGCCATGTTAAAGATTGGGTTTGGTGTCAGGAAGAGCCACAAAACCAGGGTGCCTGGTACTGTAGCCAACATCATTTCTGGCAGGTAATTCCTGATGGTGCCAAATTGACTTATGCCGGTCGCGCCGCTTCAGCGTCACCAGCAGTAGGTTACTTATCCGTTCACAACCAGCAACAAAAAGCACTGGTTGAAGACGCTCTCACGATTAAATAAGGAACAAAGATGACAATTGAGATTAAAGTTCCGGTTCTACCCGAGTCAGTTGCCGACGCCACGATTGCAACCTGGCACGTAAAAGCCGGTGATGCAGTAAAACGTGACCAGAATCTGGTAGACATTGAGACTGACAAGGTAGTGCTGGAAGTTGTTGCACCTGCAGACGGTGTAATCGGTGAGATTATCAATGAAGAAGGCGCCACGGTGCTGGGCGAGCAAGTGATTGCCAAGCTGGAAGAGGGCGGCGCTGCCAAAGCTGCACCTGCAGCAAAAGCGGCGCCAGCAAAAGCAGAAGCGCCTGCAGCAACCGGCGCAACAGTAGACATTAAAGTGCCTGTTCTGCCTGAATCCGTTGCCGATGCAACCATTGCTACCTGGCACGTTGCGCCAGGTGAAAAAGTATTACGCGACCAGAACCTGGTTGATATCGAAACCGATAAAGTAGTACTGGAAGTAGTTGCCCCTGCGGATGGTTCGCTGTCTGAAATTCTGGCAGACGAGGGTGCTACAGTAACCGCAGAGGCGGTTATTGCTAAGTTCGTGGAAGGTGCGGGCGCTGCAGCACCTGCGGCAGCTGTAGCTGAAGAAGCAGATGAAGAAAACGATGCGTTAAGCCCATCAGTGCGTCGTTTGTTGGCTGAAAAAGGCGTTGATCCTGCTAAAGTGAAAGGGTCTGGCAAAAATGGCCGCATCACTAAAGAAGACGTAGAGCAATACCTGAAAGGTGGAAGCACACCAGTAGCAGCCAAAGCACCAGTAGACGAAACGCCTGTTGTTTCTGCGGGTGAGCGTTCTGAGAAGCGCGTTCCTATGACGCGTTTGCGCAAGACGATTGCAAACCGTCTGTTGGAAGCGAAAAATTCAACTGCTATGCTGACTACGTTCAACGAAGTGAACATGAAGCCGATCATGGACCTGCGTCAGCAGTACCAGGACAGCTTCGAGAAGCGTCACGGCATTCGTTTGGGCTTTATGTCTTTTTACGTGAAAGCCGTAACAGAAGCGCTGAAGCGTTATCCTGAAGTAAATGCGTCAATCGATGGTGATGATATCGTGTACCACAACTACTTCGATATCTCTATTGCGGTTTCTACGCCACGCGGTCTAGTTACGCCAGTACTGAAAGACTCAGATACACTGGGTATGGCAGGCATCGAGAAAGGCATTAAGGAACTGGCACTGAAAGGCCGTGATGGCAAACTGTCTATGGCAGAACTGCAAGGCGGTAACTTCACCATTACTAATGGTGGTGTGTTTGGTTCACTGATGTCTACACCTATTATTAACCCGCCACAAAGCGCCATTCTGGGTATGCACAAAATTCAGGATCGCCCAATGGCCGTTAATGGCAAAGTTGAGATTTTACCAATGATGTATCTGGCACTGTCTTATGACCACCGGATCATTGATGGTAAGGAATCGGTTGGCTTCCTGGTCACCGTGAAGGAAATGCTTGAAGATCCAACACGTCTGCTTCTGGATGTGTAAGACTTTCGTAGCAAACCTATAAGTGAGGGTAATACTGATGTATTATCCTCGCTGTGCTGATGTTTGGGGACGGATATCAGTAAAGACAAATCAAGCCAGTCTGTTTACTGGCTTTCGTTTAAATAAAAATCGGAAAGAAACACCATGAATTTGCATGAATACCAAGGTAAGCAGCTGTTCAAAGAATACGGCTTGCCTGTTTCTGAAGGATACGCATCAGATACACCACAAGGTGCAGTAGAAGCTGCTGACCGCATCGGTGGTTCTGAGTGGGTAGTTAAGTGTCAGGTCCACGCAGGTGGACGCGGTAAAGCTGGCGGTGTAAAGCTGGTTAAAACCAAAGACGAAATTCGCGCTTTCGCTGAAAAGTGGTTAGGCAAAAACTTGGTGACCTTCCAGACTGACGAAAATGGTCAGCCTGTAAGCAAAATTTTGGTTGAATCGTGCACTGATATCGCAAACGAGCTGTATCTGGGCGCGGTTGTAGACCGTGGTTCACGTCGTGTAGTATTCATGGCGTCTACTGAAGGCGGTGTTGAAATTGAAACCGTTGCAGAAGAAACACCAGAAAAAATCCTGAAAGCCGAAATCGACCCAATTGTTGGTCCACAGCCTTACCAGGCTCGTGAAATGGCGTTTAAACTGGGTCTTGAAGGCGTTCAAATCAAACAATTTACACAGATCTTCATGGGTCTGGCAAAGATGTTTGAAGACCTGGATCTGGCGTTAATCGAGATTAACCCGCTGGTAATCAAAACTGACGGTAATCTGCACTGTCTGGATGCCAAACTTGGCGTAGACAGCAACGCTATGTACCGTCAGCCTAAGCTGAAAGAAATGAAAGATCCGTCTCAGGAAGACGCGCGTGAAGCTCATGCAGCTCAGTGGGAACTGAACTACGTAGCACTTGATGGTAACGTAGGTTGTATGGTTAACGGTGCGGGCCTGGCGATGGGTACCATGGACATCGTAAACCTGCACGGTGGCAAGCCTGCTAACTTCCTGGACGTTGGTGGCGGCGCGACTAAAGAGCGTGTTGCTGAAGCGTTTAAGATCATTTTGTCTGATGCCAATGTGAAAGCCGTTCTGGTTAACATTTTCGGTGGTATCGTTCGTTGTGACATGATTGCCGAAGGTATCATTGGTGCAGTGAAAGAAGTTGGTGTAAATGTACCGGTTGTTGTACGTCTTGAAGGTACCAACGCAGAATTAGGCCGCGACGTGCTGGCTAACTCTGGTTTGGATATCATTGCGGCTCAGTCTCTGACTGACGCAGCGCAAAAAGTGGTTGCAGCAGCGGAGGGCAAATAATGTCAGTTTTAATTAATAAAGATACCAAAGTTATTTGTCAGGGTTTTACTGGTGGACAGGGGACTTTCCACTCTCAGCAAGCGCTTGACTACGGTACGCAAATGGTTGGTGGTGTTACTCCAGGCAAAGGCGGCACTACTCACCTGGGTCTGCCAGTATTCAACACAGTACGTGAAGCTGTAGAAGCGACTGGCGCAACAGCGTCTGTAATCTACGTGCCAGCACCGTTCTGTAAAGATTCAATCGTTGAAGCTGCTGATGCAGGTATTGAACTGATCGTTTGTATCACTGAAGGTATTCCAACGCTGGACATGCTGTACGTGAAAGAGTACGTGAATGCCAAAGGCGTTCGCATGATTGGTCCAAACTGTCCGGGCGTAATTACTCCTGGAGAGTGTAAGATTGGTATCATGCCAGGTCACATCCACAAGCCAGGTAAAGTAGGTATTGTTTCTCGCTCTGGTACGCTGACGTACGAAGCGGTTAAGCAAACTACTGATGAAGGTTTTGGTCAGTCTACCTGCGTAGGTATTGGTGGCGACCCAATCCCAGGCTCTAACTTCATCGACATTCTGAAATTGTTCCAGAATGATCCACAAACTGAAGCGATTGTTATGATCGGTGAAATCGGTGGAACTGCAGAAGAAGAGGCGGCTGCGTTTATCAAAGCAAACGTCACCAAGCCTGTTGTTTCTTACATTGCGGGTGTAACTGCACCTCCAGGTAAGCGTATGGGTCACGCTGGTGCGATTATCGCAGGCGGCAAAGGTACAGCAGATGATAAATTTGCTGCACTGGAAGCAGCTGGCGTTAAAACCGTACGTTCACTGGCTGACATCGGTAAAGCTCTGCGCGAAGCAACTGGTTGGTAATTCGCAGTTAACTGCAATCCAATAAAGTTTTTCGAAAAGCCCGCTCTGCGGGCTTTTTTTATTTTGATCAGACCGTTAAAAGCACACAAATCAACTTACAATTCCTCAGTTACTACTATAAACCATTAGTAAAAATTCTGTAAAAAATGTTAACTGAATACGTATGCATAGCATTTTCAGTTAATAACCCAGGCTTTAGTATGAAATTCGGTAAATTTACCGAAGAAGTGTTTCACTGCATTTCAATACATAATTAAAAAATGGGGCAAACATGAAAACTTTCAAACCCAGTGCCATTTCGCTGGCACTACTAACCAGTGGGTTGGTTTTCACTAGTAATTCGCTTTTGGCACAGGAAAACGATAAGCAGGAGCAGGAAGAAACCATCGAACGCATCGAAGTTCGCGGTTTTAGTAGCAGTCTTATCCAGTCACTCAACCAGAAGCGTTTTGGTGATACCGTTTCAGAACAACTCTCTGCCGACGACCTCGGGGGATTACCCGACGTGAGTATGGCCGACGCGTTAACCCGCTTGCCGGGTATCTCGGCGGTGCGTACCGGAGGTCAGGCAGCGGAAATTAACATTCGTGGTCTATCGGGAGACTTTGTATTTTCAACCTTGAATGGCAGGGAGCAGGTCTCTACCAGCGGCAGTCGTTCTATTGAGTTTGACCAGTATCCGTCGGAACTCATCAATTCAGCGGCGGTGTATAAATCACCAAAAGCCTCATTAATTGAAGGTGGTGTTGCCGGTACGGTGGAATTGCAAACTGCCAGCGCACTGGCTCAGGATCAACAGCACACTTTTAATGCCAATGTTCGCGGTATGTTTAACGACCGCGCTAGTGAAGTTGCTGACGCAGAAGAATATGGTCATCGCGTCAGTTTCTCCTATCAGGGCAAGTTTATGGATGACACCCTAGGTGTCTCGTTAGGCTATGCCAGACTTTATCAACCCAGCGTGTCCACGCAGTTTATCGGTTTTGCATACAATGCCGAAGTTGACGTTGATGGCATTGCGGGTGATGAGGAAAATTACGATCCTAATTCAGATGTACCAAAGGAAAATCAGTGTGTTGAATGCGAACTGATTTCTGAAGGTTTTGAAATGCAACACAAGGGCGGGGAAGAAACCCGTAACGGTTATGTTGCTGCCATTGAATGGGTACCAACCGATAACTTTAAGCTTAAAGCCGATGCCTTTGTCTCTGAATTTGACTCCAAAGCATTTGCCAGAGGCTTCCGGGTAAAACTGGGTGGCGTAAATACCGAGATTTACAATCCGGTAGTCGTTAATAACAATGTGATTGGCGGTACGTTTGTTCGCTCTGAAAACAGTGAGACCCGCGTAGAGCTGGTAAACGACGACAACCAGGATTTCGATAAAGTAGAAAGCTACGGTATTAATGCCGACTGGGACATCACAGAGAACTTTTCTGCGCAGTTTGATATTTCACTGTCTAAAGCCAACAGTAATTTCCGCAACGGTTTATTGTGGTCTTTGGTAGGCGATGATGCCACAGCAGACAGCCCGAGATTTGATCAGAATATTCAAATCAGCTATTTGCTCAATGGCCTGGATTTACCCGATCTGCAATTTAACCAGGCTGATGCATTTACCGACATCGACAGGGTGATGGTAAGCAAATACGGTATTTACCCGTATGTAAACAGCGATGAGCTCGATGCATATCGCGTAGACTTCCAGTATTTCGTGGATACCGATTACATTTCAGGTATTGAATTTGGTGCGCGTTACTCCGATCGCGAATACAGTAACGACCGTTCGGTATTTGAATACGGTAATGATCAGGCATTTTCTGCCAGTCAGCCGCCGCTAAGGTTAACCGATGATTTAGTTGAAGTAGTAAACTGGCAAGGCGATTTCTCGTATTTCCCCAGTTATTTCTCAATAAATCTGAACGATGCGTTAAATGCATGGTTCCCGTCGGGTGTTCCTCAACCAGCGCAAACCTGGGGTTCAGGTGATGCCGGTGTGATCAATCCATTGGAAGGGTCTACGCGCTCTACCGCGTGGTCAGTACTGGAAAGCGGCGATGTTTTTGAAACCGTATCCGCGGCTTATTTGATGGCCAATATCGATACGGAAATCGCGGGTTTACCGATTACCGGTAACGTAGGGGTGCGCTATGTAAAATCTAAACAGAGCTCAACGACGTTGCAGCGCGCCACTATGTTTGTAGAAAACGAGGAAGGCCAGCAGGTAGAAGTGAGTGATCCGACCGCTGGCGCGCAAAACATTGCCGATGAGCTGGGTTACATTAATAACTTCTATCGACCGGCTGTTTTAACCTACGAATACACCGACGTATTACCGTCAATTAACCTGAACTTTAAGCTGTCCGACAATTCGCAATTGCGTGTTGCTGCCGCAAAAGTGATGGGCCGTGCGCCTATTAACCGTTTTGCAGCGAATGCGTCAACCAATGTTGAGGTGATCAGCGCAACACAGGATCGCGATTCAGGTGAAATTACCCTGTCTAATCAACAGGCGCGTATTTCAGGTTCGTCAAACAACAGCCCGTACCTTGATCCGTTTTACGCAACCCAGTACGACATTTCCTATGAGCATTATTTTGATGACTCTGATGGCGCTATCGTGATCGCGGGTTTCTATAAAAACATTGAATCCTTCATCGAAAACATTGCACTGGAGCCTTATGACTTCGAAGCCAATGGCTTTGTGGTACCTGATTCGGTCACCGTACCGGTGTTTTACGAAGCAGATTATCCGGGACAAGCTCCGGAAGCTGTAGTGGATGCCAATGGTGATCCAGTAACCGTTGTGGTGCCTACCACTAACGGTAAGTACGAAACCGCGGTTAACAACGCGCGTGGCGGCTACATTCGCGGTATCGAGCTGGCTTATACGCAAATTTACAGCGATTTGCCGGGCATGTTGTCAGGCTTGGGTATGAATGCCAGTTATTCTTACACCGAGAGTGAGATCCAGCGTACGGTAGGAAATGGTGTTTATGCCAGTGCCTTACCTGGATTGTCTGAAAATGTGGCAACGGTAACCTTGTTCTGGGAATACGAAGGGTTTGAAACCCGTTTGTCCGGGCGCTACCGTGATGCGTTTGTGTCGCAACAAGTGGCAGTGAATGACCAAACGGTTAACTTCGATTCTGAATTAGTAGTGGACTATCAGGCCTCTTACGAAATCAACGACAACATGAGCGTGTTGTTCCAGATTAATAACGTCACTGATGAGCCAACCAAAAGCTATTTCACCTCGCCTGAACAAACAGGAACCATTCAGTTCTTCGGAACCCAATACTTCCTGGGGATGACTTACTCGCTATGATTACTGTAACGCAAATTGCGAACCAACCCACAGCATCAGGCAGTATGCTGTATAAATTACTCTCTGCCTTATTAGTTGTTATTACACTTACGCTGGCTGGATGCGGTGGTTCCGGAACAGAATCCGGTTCCAACGATCTGCTGGTGTGTGATGCGCCGTTAGTGCCGGATTCTACCGGTATGATGTGTGTGGCCAAGCCGCCTATCGACTGTGATCCACCTACGGTACCCAATGAAGCGAACGACGCCTGTGTGGTCGGCGCCGATCCAACACTGGACGATCCGGTGTTCTTCCCTGGTGCAAATCAGGCGGTGTTGTACTACAACCGCGCCGGAGTAGGGGCGTCCAATAGTCCGGGCGACAGTGCTTATGACGGTTGGAAACTGCATACCTGGAACAATGATGCCTGTGATGCCTATGTTGATGGCGATACCGACTGGGCCAACGGCCGCGCTATTTCGGGCATCGATCCAAACTACGGTGCTTACTGGGTATTGGAACTGAAACCCGGTGTTGCAGGTACGCCAGGCGCTTGTCATAACTTTATTATTCATAAAGGTACCGACGATGCTGGCAAGGAAATGGGTGGCTCAGACTTTAAAGGTAAGCTGGATCAGGATGATGCGAAATTCACGCGTATGAACTTTACCTTATCCGGTGTGGCAACTGTGTTTGAGTTCCCGCTTCTCTCGCTGGGGCCGCAACCGGTTAAAATTGAAGGCGCATCCGCTCACTGGCTCGATACTCAGGTCATCCTGTGGGACGCCCCCGATGGCGTAGACACCGTTAAGCTGCATTATTCAGCGGCAGCGGATCTGGAAACCTCGGTAGAAAATGGCCTGAATGGCACTGCCATCGAGCTTGCAGCAACCTCACTTACCGATGAACAAGCAGCTATCGCCCCCCATCTGTCTTCACTCCCTGCCTTTGAAGGTAACTGGAGTGCGGATGAGGCCAAAGCTGTGCTGAAAACTCAGGTCGTTGTTGGTGGTTATGCAAGCGACGGTACCTTGTTAGCCGCAACGCGTTTACAGCATGCGAACGTACTGGACCAGTTGTACACTAAAGGTGAAGCCGATGCCAACGAGGCCATGCTGGGTGGTGTTTACACCGATGATGGTATCACTGCCTCTGTTTGGGCGCCTACGGCTACCGCGGTTAATTTATTGGTGTATAACGACAATAAATCACTGGCTAATCGTTATGCCATGACATTGGATACCGATTCGGGTGTGTGGTCGTATGAAGGCGGCATGAGCCTGGATCGCAAACTGTATCGTTATGAAGTGACAGTGTATTATCCGTCGTTAGATGAAATTACTACGCTGGAAGTGACTGATCCGTATTCGGTTTCATTGTCTACCAATGGTCGTTTTTCACGCTTTGTGAATCTGGCTGACGCATCACTGAAGCCTGATGGCTGGGATACGCAAGTTGTTCCTGAAATTGAAAACCCGGAAGATGCGGTGATTTACGAAGGTCATGTTCGCGACTTCAGTATTCGCGATATGTCCACCAGCGAAGCCAACCGCGGTAAATACCTTGCCTTTACTGAGCAGGGCAGCGATCCGGTTTCACATTTGCAGGAACTGGCAGAAGCGGGCTTAACCCATTTCCACATTCTGCCCAGTAATGACATTGCCACTATTGATGAAGATCCGGCTAACACAGTGGATATTTATGACACTGTGGCACGTTTATGTGTGAAACGCCCGAATGCGCAGGTGTGTAGCGAAGCTGATCCAAGCAGCACATTGTTAGAGGTGTACAACAGCTATGATCCGCTCTCAGAAGCAGGCAGTGCCCAGGCGCTGACTCAGGAGCTTCGCAGCCTTGATAGCTTTAACTGGGGTTATGATCCACATCACTTCAATGCACCGGAAGGCAGCTATGCGTCAAGTGCAGAGGGTGTAGAACGCATTATTGAAATGCGTGCGATGATTCAATCCCTGCATGAAATTGGCCTGCGTGTGGCACTGGATGTAGTGTATAACCACACCAACGCGTCTGGCGTGTTTACCAAGTCAGTACTCGATAAAGTGGTCCCTGGTTATTATCACCGCTATGAAGTGGATTCTGGCGCGATTGTGCGTGAAACCTGTTGTGAAGACACAGAACCACGCAACGTCATGATGGAAAAGCTGATGCTGGATTCACTGTCAATGTGGGCGAGCGAATATAAATTCGACGCGTTCCGCTTTGATATCATGAGTCAGGCAACCAAAGACACTATGGTGCGTCTGCGCGATGCGATTCAGGCCATCGATCCAGACAACTACTTCTATGGTGAAGGCTGGACTAAGATTGACCGTGGCTATGAGCAGGCTAATCAGCTGAATATGGCTGGTACCGAAATTGGTACATATAACGACCGTCTGCGTGATGCGATCCGTTATGGTCATATCTTTAATCCAGACAGCGATTCTGCGTTGTACGAGCAGGACCGGGTAAAAATGGGCATGGCCGGTACACTGGCTGACTTTGTGCTCAATACCTCTGGTGGTCGCGCTACTACTGCATCTGCGTTAGGTGGATACGCTAAAGATCCTGCTGACATTATCAACTATGTGTCTAAGCACGATAATGAAAGCTTGTGGGATCAACTGAACTATGTGCTGCCGGAAAGCCTTACCCTTGAACAGCGGGTACGCGCACAAAATACCAGTATGGGTATCACGCTGTTGTCGCAGGGTATTCCGTTCCTGCAAATGGGTGGCGATATGCTGCGCTCGAAGTCCATGGATCGCGATAGCTACGATTCAGGTGACTGGTTCAACTATGTTGATTTCACCATGCAAACCAACAACTGGAACGTTGGTTTACCCTTGGCTGAGAAAAACGAGGCGCGCTGGGGTGAAATGGGGCAGTTTGTCTATTCACCAGAACGTGCGGCAAGCATGACAGAGATCGAACTGGCAGCAGAAGTCTTTAAAGAGTTCTTAACCATTCGTCAAACCAGTCCATTGTTCCGTTTAACAACCGCTCAGGACATCGTGGATCGCGTAGGCTTCCACAATCTGGGTACCCGTCAGCAGGTTGGCCTGATTGCCATGAGCATCGACGACGGCTACAACGCAGATGCGGCTTCGCCACTGATGGATTTAGACGCGAATTATGACGCCGTTATGGTTGTGGTAAACACCGGTTACAATGAAAAATCCATTGAGGTGAATACGGCTACTGGCTTTATGCTTCACACAGTACAGCAGAACTCTTACGACAGTTCGGTACGCGGCGCGTACTTTACTGAGAACGAGTCGGGCAACGGCAGCTTTACGGTACCGGCGCTTACTATTGCCGTATTTGTGAAACCGCAAAATGGTGCACAGGGTTATGGTTTAGCCAGCTATGCAACAGCGGGCGCGCCAGATGTTGTACCTTATGGTGATACATCGGTTTACTTGCGCGGCAGCATGTCTGGCTGGGGCACATCTGTTGAGTTCGCCTATCAGGGCAACGGCATTTATACCGCAACGTCTGCATTAACCGCAGGTACGCAGTATGAGTTCAAGTTTGCTTCTGAAGACTGGGCTACCGTGAATTTTGGTGCCGCTAATGCAGCAGATGCCACAGTAACGGCGGGTGTAGAAGTGGTGTTGGGTGTGTCTAACAACAACCTGTTCTTTACGCCTTCGGTGGATGCAACTTACCTGTTCACCGTGGATGCCAGTGACGCACAGGCGCCGGTACTTACCGTTGAAAACGAAGAGCCTTATGCAGGCACCACCGTGTATCTGCGTGGCGGCTTTAACGGCTGGGGCACAGAAACGCCACTGGAGTACAAAGGTGCGCGTCAGTATCAGGTATCTATGTCACTGACTGCCGGTAGCTATGAGTTTAAAGTGGCATCTGAAGACTGGGCAACAGTAAACCTGGGCGCTGTGTCTGGTGCTGATGAAGACAAAACGGTTGTACTGGGGCAGGAGACCTATCTGGCTGCCACTAATGACAACCTGGTTATCAATATCGATACCGACGGTGACTATGTCTTTATTGTGGATGTCAGCGATAAAGCTGAGCCAGTGCTGAAAGTGTTTAACGAACAGTTCTTTGGTAATACCCCTGTGTTTTTACGCGGTGGTATGAATGGCTGGGGTACCGCCGATGAACTGGCTTACCAGGGCGCTGGTGTGTATTCAGTTGATATTACCGTAAGCGGTGGTGCGACTGAGTTTAAAGTTGCCTCAGAAGACTGGGCAACAGTAAACCTGGGCAATCCTGATGATGCCGCTACTAATACGGTAACGGTGGGTGCAGGTAAGGTACTTGGCAACAGTAACAACAATCTGATGATTGAACTGGATGCTGGTACATACGAGTTCAGGGTAACGGGTCCGGATGCAACCCAACCCATCCTGACAGTTATTGCTAAATAACCCTGACTTGTTGTAACGTAAAAGCGCGCTTGGTTTCCAGCGCGCTTTTTTTATATGAGGAATACAATGCGAGCACTGGCTAAACTACTGTTGATTGTGTGTTGTGTATGTGGCGCTTTTAGTACGCAGGTGTATGCACAGGCCAAGCCCCAACAAATGGATATCGAGCCTGCTTATGCCTGGTTGGAACTCATCGATCGTGGCCGGTATTTCCAGTCATGGCAATACGCCAGTGATCACTTCAAACAAAACATTGATGCCTCTCAGTGGAATGATGTGCTGGTTGGTGCCAAGGCATCATTAGGCGATTTGGTGTCCCGTGAATTAAGCGGTTATGGTGTGCGCGATACCGTAGCCGGATTGCCAAAAGGCAATTATATGGTGTTTCAATTCAAGAGTGAGTTTACCCACAAAACCCTCAATGAACTGCTTATCATGACGCGGGAAAACAACGAACTGAAAACCGTGGCTTATTTAATTCAGTAATCAGAGCATCAACTTTTCACACATCGGTTGTTATTTCAAAATCGGCAAACAGTGGCAAGTGATCTGAATAATGTCGGGTTTGTCGTTCATTGATCACTCCTGACTTCACTACTTTACAATGTTCAGAGAGCCACACCCGATCCAGCCTGAAAACTGGTAAATGACTAGGAAAGCTTAATCCGGTCTTTACACTTTTCAGATACCGTTTCAGCGGCCTGAAAAGTGATGAAAAGTACCACCATTCATTTAAGTCGCCAGCCAGCAACGCGGGAACATCAGCATTAAGGACTTCACTTTCAAGTTCATTGCCGATACGCGAGATCTGTTTGCGCCGTTCAGTTCGTGACAATCCTAAATGGGTATTGTGTAACAACAGGGTATGTTCTGGGGTTTGTACCCATACTTTTTGCACATTTCTGGGCTCCCTGTGAGCAACATTCAACGGTACTACGTTTTGTTTTATAACCGGGTGTCGGGTAAGAATGGCATTGCCAAACCAACCATGAGGGCGAATTTGCGTAGCGGCGGGTACAAAAGTATAGCCACCGGGCTCGCAGAGCGCATTAATATCTGCTGCTGTGTTGCGCGTTGCCGAACGGGTATCCATTTCCTGTAGCAAAACAAAGTCAGCATGTTTTGTTGCCAGCATCCGGCCAATTCGCGCGTAATCCTGAACACTATCACGGCCAACACCACTGTGCAGATTATAGGAGATCAAGCGATACATTGTTCAGACGCCTCCTTCTCATTCGAAGCGGCTGTGTTGGACTGCTTTTTCTGTTGATACCGTTTGGCGAGTTTTTGCGTGCCCACTATCATTGCAATCCATACCAACAAACCAATCACCAGATAGGCTATAGTTTCTACTGAGGGTTGCTTAAAAATCTGCATGATGGAATCGCCTACCAGGCCTTTTGCAATCATTTGCGGGAACATGCCGAGAAACGTCCCAATCAGAAATTGTACAAAGCCGATGGACGAAATACCTGCCACCAGATTCACCAGGCTGAAGGGGGCTATAGGTAACATCCGAACACTGGCGACACCCACAATACCGCTATTTGCCAGTTTTTCGTCTACGGCTTCCACCTTGGGGCCACCCAGCTTGCGCAAGCCAGCATTGCCCAGTCCTTTGCCTAGCAGGAATGTTGTACCGGCACTTAATAAGGCGCCAATTATTCCGTAAATAGGCCCCCACACCGGCCCGAAAATCGCAGCAACCGCCAGCGAAAGCACGGTGACAGGGAAGAACAATAATCCCCCCACCAGATACACCAGTAGGACCGTTGGCAGTGCAAAATATGTCCCCCTGCTTTGTTCCAGAAACGCGCCGATCCGCTCGCTATCTAACCAGGGAACGGTATTGCTTAACCATATCAATAATCCGGCTATGCAGGCGAATACCACCAGGCCAATACTGATCATGATGGTGCGTCTGCGCGGATTAGTGATAGCAGTTAATCTGCCACTGAGGCCTTTCATCGGCGGAATCAAAGGCGCATCGGGATCCGACAGGGTTCGGTAGATGTTTGAGCGGGAAGGATGCGTAAATTCGGTATCGTTGATTTCAGTGAGTACATAACCATGGGCAAATTGATTGGCCATCAGCGCATCTACAATGTGACCACCTTGCATAATGGATTTCGTTACCTCGACTGAGCGGCCGGTGTGCTCAGCGATCAGGTCATTTCGGGTAAACACTATACATTTGCGGTTGCTGGGGGTGTCACCATACATCACAACATCCACTTCGGTATCCAGTGTCATGGAACGGTTACTGAGGTTTGACGAGCCGATCACCAGATAGCGATCGTCGATAGTCATCACTTTGGAATGGATGCGTTTGTAGGCCATACGGCCTTGCTGATCGCGAATGGAGGAGTAGGTCATTTTTACGCGATGGGTATCAACACCTTGTTCAACGATGTCTTTAAATGCCAAACGACTGGCCCAAAATGCTTCGGTTTCAAACAGGCCATTGGGATCGTAGGAGCTAACAATCAGCACTTCTAATGCAGGTTTTGCTTTAAGCTGCTTATTGAGCGCATGCGCAATTTCCTCGCGGGTAGTAAACTGATTCTCAATGTAGATAAATTCTTCTGCCTGATCAATCAGATCCAGCAGCATATTTCTGACTTCCTGAACGCCTTCAATATCGTCCATATCCGGCAGTGTGCGCGCTATAGCCAACGGTACCTGTTCAAAACAGGAGGTAACGCCTTCAGGCCAGGTGGGTGGACGACAGTCGCCGTTGCCAGGCTGGTTATCGGGTGTATCTATTGGTGAGTCAGATAAGCGGTTCCAGCGCCAGCGCGCCAACGCTGCAAGGTGTGCCACAATGGCACCGCAGGATACCATCTGAACATCGTGAAAAGGTCCATATTCACCATCCGGGCCGATTCGCCCGGGCTCGTCAATTAAATGCTCACGGGTGTCCCAGCGGTGAAGCGCCACATCCATACCGCCGGAATAGGCCAGTTCATTGTCGATAATGACCAGTTTCTGATGCTGAGACCCACCCATGGGGATAGAGTCGTCCAGTAACACATGTACGTTGTCGGGTGTTTTGTCTTCCCACACCTCAAGAGCCCACATTTCACGTTGGTCGAAAAAGGCAAAGGAGGAATCCCAGCGCAGAATATAAACCTGCAAATCCGGGTTCTGTTCTGCTTTCCATTTGATTAATTCACCAATAGCAGAAGGCGCCTCGGATTTTTCCTCAGCGTCGCCATGTAACAGTTTTATTCGGCTATCGATGTCCCAGCCAACAATAATGATTTGCTTTTGCGCTTTACAGATACTTGAATGCAGTGCGCTGTAATAGTTGGCGCAATCTATTAGCGGCGTAGCATGCGCGGCAGTGGCAGTATGCCAGCAGTTGTGCCCGGTTTTAAATACATTGTTAGTCGTCATGATTAGCCCTCCCTGTTGGACTGAAAACTGATATCTCTAAAGGGAGTTTGCAGAAATTGTTCCGATTTAAACGGATTGGCTAGTGTGTGTAACGTACTGAATTAAAACGGATATGATTTTGTTTTTTGCTGTATGCGTGTCAGCTGACCACAGGGATGCGAAAATATTTCGCATCCCTGTGTAGGAAATACCTTCTACCGTTTATAACAGTGGCGCCGGGCTAATTAAATCATAGGGGGCGGCTAGTAGTGGGGCGTTGGGATCGACACTGCGAAGTCTGGCACTGCGGTTACTCACATGCTCCACTTCCAGTATGAGTGCAGGTTGTTTGTACCATTGGGGGTAGTGAAGCTGGGCTTCCATCAATGGCAGAGCAGAGCGGTACAACTCAAAAAGATCACCTTGTCGTACACCGTGTTTGGTACCCAGTGCAACCGATAACTGTGTTGGGGATACTGACACTACGGGCAGCATTGTAGGCAGGCAGGTCATTGTGTTTGATACATCTAACACAGCGCTGTTTATAGTGTTAAGTACGACGCGGCCAAAATCACTGCGCCAGAACAAACTGTTATTGAGATCCACCGTTTCGTTGTAATCAAATGTCCAGTCACCTTCGCCGTGATAACTGTTCTGCATCACAATATCTTGTTGCAAGGCGTCCAGCAAATATACCTCCAGGGTAAAGTTACGCCGCAAACTGATGTCGTCGTCAAGCAGCCCTTCTTTAACCTGCTCGAACAGGCTAATATCGCGAATAAAGCCAAATAGCACGTATTGGCGGTGATACTCTTTTACCATTACGCTGGCCTTGGCAGCAATTTGGTCGTGCTCGATATTGTGAAACGCCGATGCTGGCATAAAAGCCTGATTTATAAGCAAGGTATCAGCAGCGGGTTGGTGATCACCTAACTGCTGCGCCATGCGACTGGTTACCTGACGACCAAATTCAAAGATATTACCCTGTCTGGCCTGAGCGGGTTTGAGTAACTGAAACTGAGTTACCACGACGCTTCGCATATAGGGATCGCTGGCGCATTCAAATAGTGGCAGGATATCAACCTTTACCGTAACGGTTAGTATCTCGTCGGTGAGTGTTTCATCTATAATTTCTACCCGCTGGATACGGCCCTGGGTGCGAATTTGTGCTTTGCTGCTAACCAGAAGGCCATCCAGTACGATATCCTCGGCAGTGATAAAGCTGCCATTTTTATAGGCTGCATCCGCAATGGCATTTTTAATTGCCATTACACGGATTTCGTCGAGTTCTGCTCCCTCAACCGCTACCGATGCCTGACCTTCAACCCATTGACCTGAAGCGTAACAGCAGAACAGGCTGAGCAGTAATATACAAACGCGATGCATCATTAATTAAAAATCGAAAATAGGGTGCCAATTAACGTAGACTGCTGGTTATCCTGCAGTTCACCTTTACCCGAGTACTCAATTCGCGCATTGCCAACTTTACTGGAATCTACGGTATTGCTGGCTGAGATATCGGCAATACGGATTTCACCTGAAAAGCGCACGTATTCCTGACCTTTATTCAGTGTGATCCATTTTTCACCGGCTATTGCCAGATTCCGGTTGGGCAGGATGTCAGTGACGTACACCGTAATGTCACCCTCAAGTTCATTGGATTGTGCGGTATTGGCCGAACTGTCGAATTCGCTCTCCTGTTCGTGGCTCGCGGCAATCTTGCCCTCAGCCAGCACAATAGGGCCCGCATTTACCGATACCGGCCCAAGATCCATGCTGGTGGATTTATCCATCCGGTAGTCCAGGGACTTTTTCGATTGGGTTCGTTCATTTAATTCAACCAGTATCATATCGCCAATGCGAAAGTTGTGGTGCAACTTGTAAAGTTCCACCGCATTATCAGCGTTAAACAACGAGCCGGTTGGGGCAGAAACGGCCTGAACAGGGGCCATATGGATGGGGCGAAAACGAGGGTCGTCTGGTACCGCCTCTTCGTCATTCACTTTTGCTGAGCGTTGCTCTACCAGAGGATTGGTTGCAGAAGATGCAACGATTTGCTCTTCCACATTGGGGGTTTGGCTGCACGCCGACAGCAATAAATAGATTAACGCAATACCCGAATAGCGAGTAGAAAACATGATGTCATTCCTGCCAACTGGATAATCATTGCATCAGCCCCCACTAATTGCATTGATATCAAACTTAGTTATTTACAGGGTTATTAAGCCTTATTTAGCTGGCCTTAACTGGCTCTTTGCTAAACCTTTACATTCAATAAGTTATCTTTACCAATCAGACCTGTTAGCTTAGTAAATGTGGAAAATTACGCGGAGAAAACTATGTGGACAGACTGGTTGAATACCTTCTCTTCAGGGGTATCTGTTGCCGATACATCCAGTGTTGCGAATGAGACTGTTGATGTTGCGCAATCACTGCAGGTTCCAGAAGTCCTGCAAAATTTTCAGGCCATGTTTGCTGACGCGCTGTCGGCCGGTTTTACCAGCGAACTTTCCGGCACCTTAAGTGAAGGTATTAATGCTACATTCTCGTTCGATAATCTGAGCAGTGCGGAAGGATTATCTCAGTTACAGGCATCGTTTTTATCCGCATTACAAAGTGATTTATTTGCTTCTGCGCAAAATAACATCGCTGAATCAATCGCCTCATCTGCAACAACCAGTAGCGATAGCGCTGCTGAAGTATCAGGTATGTTGAGTGACTCTGTCGGTGGTATTCTCAATCAGGCCTATCAATTTATGATGGGTAATGATGGCGCTACCTTGGATGACTTATTTGACACTGTGAACGTGCTGAATCACATTCCAATTGTAAGTGATGTGTACGAATCCGTTACCGATAATCACGTTGATTTTGCCGCTAGCCTGGCAGGCGGATTTTTATACGCTGGCCCAATTGGTTTAGCCTATGAGGGCGTAGATTATTTTGTGTCCTCATCAACAGGCGCCTCAATGACCCAACACATGAAAAACTACGTGATGGGTAGCTGGTTTTCAGATGCTGATGCCGACACTGCCCAATTAGCTGAATCTATTACTGATTCTGTAAGCGAGAATGCACATTCGTTTGTTACGCGTAACCTGAATTAGCCTGTTGATACTAACGCATAACCCGTTGTCATTCTACAATCATCCGGTACAATCACCGGCGTGTATACTTTGTGGAACCGTTATGCTGTCGGCAATTTCAATTGGCTTACAAAACCCCAAATCTGCTGTAAATGTGGCAACCATTTTGCGCGCAGCTGGCTGCTTTGGTGTGAGCAGTGTGTTTTATACCGGTGAGCGCTTTTCCTATGCCAGGCAATTCAGTGCCGATACCAAGGCGTTTCACAAAATCATTCCCACCGTCGCAGTCGCAACGCTTCAGGATGCAAAACCCAGAGGGGCAACCGTGGTAGGCGTAGAGTTAGTGGAAGGCGCAACGCCATTGCCGGCATTTGTGCATCCCGACAATGCCTTTTATATTTTTGGTCCGGAAGATGGCAGTTTGTCCGAAGCCCATTTGGCTCTGTGCGATGAAGTAGTGTATATCCCCACGACAAGCAGTCTGAATCTGGCGGTAACGGCTAACATTGTGCTTTACGACCGGTTAGCCAAAAGCCAGTATGACACGTCGCTGGAAGGCATTCGAAATAGCCGTGATACCAACAACCGTCTTACATTGAAAGACGATTAACGAGCGCACAACAGGCGACTGACACAAGAGATTGCAACAAAAGATTGCCGCTCGCTAACTTGACCTTCGTTAACTAAAAGCGGTCTCATTCATGTCAATCAAATGCTGTTTTACCGCATCGGCTGACAGCGGCCGGTAAAAATGATAACCCTGGAATTCGCTGCAGCCGTGACTGTGCAAAAAGGCAAATTGCTCAGCTGTTTCCACACCTTCTGCTACGGTAGATAAACCCAGCGATCCTGCCAGTGTGATTATGGTGGAGCAAATTTTGGCATCTTCTTCTTTTACAGCACATTCATTTACAAATGAACGGTCGATTTTAAGGATATCCACCGGCAGCGTTTTCAAATAATTTAATGAAGAGTAGCCAGTGCCAAAATCATCAATGGAAATGGCTATATTCAGATCCTGAAGGGCTTGTAGTACATCGATACAAGTTTCGATATCTGCCAGAAATACGCCTTCGGTCACTTCAATTTCAAACCAGTCACCCTGTATGCTGTACTGCTTCATAAGACGTTTCAGGAAGGGTAATAAGCCGTCAGATAACAAGTGTTTTCCTGACAGGTTTATAGATACTCTGGGAACGCGCACAAACGCATTTTTCCACTGTGCGATTTGCGCGAACACCAGTTCAAAAATCAATTCCTCAAGTGGCACTATCAAATTCGATTCTTCTGCCAGTGGAATAAATTGCGCGGGTGGAACAAAGTGTCCGGCAGGATTGGTAAAACGCACCAGTGCTTCAAAACCGGCAATGTCTTTTTCTGCATTAACCCGCGGTTGATACAACATGGAAAACGCTTTTTTCTCAGCAATGGCCTGACTCAGGGTTTGTTCAGAGTCAAATAGCTCGGATTCCTGCTCGGCCATGTAGGGCTCAAATAGTTTGTAATTGTCCCGACCCGCTTTTTTGGCGTAGTACATGGCAATATCAGCCTGTTGTATCAGTGTGGTTGGACTCACTGAATCGCTGTGGGTCAGCGTGACGCCAATGCTGGTGGGAATAGTTAATTCCCTGCCACTTAGCACAACAGGTTGTCGCATGACCTGTAGAATTTTGGTTGAGCTGGTTAACACTGAGCTTTCGTCATGACGACTGTTCATCATGATGACAAATTCGTCGCCACCCCAACGACATATGGTATCTTCCGAGCGAGTTACATTCATTAAACGGTTAGCTACTTCCATAAGCAGTTCGTCGCCGGCCTGATGCCCCAGGGTATCATTGATCTTTTTAAAGCGATCCAGATCGAGGAAAAACAAGGCAATACAGTGTTTTGTTTGATTGATGTTCTTTAGTGCCTTAGTGAGGGACTCCATGAAGTAAGTCCGGTTGTATAAACCGGTAAGTGGGTCGCTGTAGGCTAGTTGTTTTAATTTTTCCTGAAGTCGTCGTTGTCGGGTCACATCGCGAATATGCAAGGTAAACTCGTTAGATATACTGCTGCCAAACGTTGTGCCAGTAATGGTAATTTCAGAGGGAAATTCATCGCCTGTTGAACGTTTCAGCAAGATCGTATTTCTTCGGTTGATCAACAATCCGTCAGAGGTTAAAAACTTGCCTTCCAAACTCCGCTGAACTGCGAGCTTATCTTTGGGTAATACGAACAGGTCTACAAAGTTTTTACCTGATACTTTGCTTCGCAGACATCCAAAGGTGCGCTCTGAAGCAGGATTGAACTCAATGATTTGTCCATCCAAATTAATAGTGACAATGCTGTCCATGGAGGAGTTGAGGATCGCACTTTTGCGTTTTTCACTGCTTTTAAAATCATTCAGTGCCAGGTCGCGCTGGCTCATTTCTTCATGTACTTTTTCCAGCACACGATTGTACTTGCGAGCAATTTGACCCACTTCTGTAAAGG
>NZ_JBLBUE010000051.1:0-22046 GCF_047290655.1 Alteromonas sp. AMM-1
AAACCTGTCTGTACCAGATAACGTGCAAACCATTGATGGTACTGGTAAATGGGTAACTCCCGGCATAATAGATGTACACAGCCATCTGGGCGTTTATCCCAATCCTTCAACACATTCTCATTCCGACGGTAATGAAGTGGTTAAACCCGTAACCGCAAACGTATGGGCCGAACATTCTGTATGGCCACAGGATCCGGGCTTTGGCCGGGCACTGGCTGGTGGGATCACGGCGCTACAAATTCTGCCTGGTTCTGCGAATCTGTTTGGCGGACGTTCAGTAGTACTGAAAAACGTACCGCATCGCACCATGCAAGAAATGAAGTTTCCTGATGCGCCATATGGGCTAAAAATGGCCTGCGGCGAAAATCCCAAACGCGTGTATGGTTCGCGCGGCGGCCCATCTACTCGTATGGGGAACGTAGCTGGCTATCGTCAGGCCTGGGCAGATGCTCAGGACTATCAGCGAAAGTGGGATCAATACGAGGCTGAATACGCCGCCGGTAAAGATGCCAAAGCGCCGAAACGCGATCTGAACCTGGAAACCCTGGCAGGTGTGTTGTCTGGCGATATACGCGTACATATGCATTGTTATCGCGCCGATGAAATGGCCGTTATGATGGATGTGATGAAGGAATTTGGCTACCAGATCTATTCGTTTCAACACGCCGTTGAAGCATACAAAATAGCTGACATTCTGGCCGAAAATAACGTGTGTTCGGCCATGTGGGCAGACTGGTGGGGCTTTAAAATGGAAGCCTATGACGGCATTCGCGAAAACGTGCCTATGGTGCACAAAGCGGGCGCTTGCGCCATTGTTCACTCAGACAGTGATTTAGGTATTCAGCGCCTTAATCAGGAGGCTGCCAAAGCCTGGGCGGATGGCCGTCGTGTCGGCATAGATATCCCTCAGGAGCAAGCCTGGGTTTGGCTATCTGCCAATCCGGCGAAATCATTGGGTATTTTCGATAAAACCGGCTCACTGGAAACAGGCAAAAATGCCGATGTAGTACTCTGGACGGCCAATCCGTTTTCTACCTATGCCAGGGCAGAAAAAGTGTATATCGATGGAGGGCTGGCTTACGATTTGAACGATCCACAGACCTGGCCGGTTGGTGATTTTGAATTAGGTCAGGTAGGCGAAGGAGACAGCAAATGAAAACGCTATTATTAACGGCTGCACTCCTGTCAGTAAGTGCCTCGGCCGTGGCTGAAAAAATTGCCGTTGTGGGTGGCAAGGTGTTTACCGGTACTGCCCAAGGGACTCTGGAGTCTGCAACAGTATTGATTGATAACCACAAAGTGGTGAGTGTCGCCAATGGCACTACTGTACCCGCTGGATACACGGTTATCGATGCTACCGGCAAATACGTAACGCCTGGACTGGTAGGGGCTTATACTCAGCTGGGTTTGGTTGAAGTGGGCATGTCTGCGGGTACGGTAGACAGCGCTGTTACTGCGCTGCCAGTGTCGACCACCGGGGCCGCATATGATGTAAGTTATGCAGTCAATCCCGATTCTACGTTAATGGCAGTCAGTCGGGTTGAGGGGATTACCTCTGCTGCAACCACAATCTCGAAAACCGACTACCTGTTCCACGGTCAGGGCGCGGTGATTACGCTGGGCGGTGATGCGCAACCGGTACTGAAACCCAGGGCTTTTGTAGCGGTGAATGTGGGCAATGCGGGGGTTGATGATGTCGGGGGATCACGTGCGGCGCTTTGGGTAATGCTGGAGAATGCCATTGTGGAGGCCCAGGAAGCACCTAAAACACTTTCTGCTACCACAGAGTGGCACGGCATTAACAGCCGGCTCGATGTAAAAGCCTTAAAGCCGGTATTAAATGGCGATGCACCTTTGCTTATTCATGCCGATCGCGCTGCCGATATTCGTCAGGTTATTGCCTTTAAACAGCGTCATCCAACTATTCACGTGGTGTTAGTGAAAGGCATGGAAGGCTGGCGAGTGGCCGATGAACTGGCCGCTGCAAAAATACCTGTGATCATCGACCCCGAGTTTAATCTACCTGGTGGATTTGATCAGATGGGGGCTACGTTAGCAAATGCCGCGCGACTACATAAAGCAGGCGTTACTGTGGCTATTGGCATGGAAACGCATAATATTCGTCTGGCTACTCAGCATGCGGGCAACGCCGTAGCACATGGATTGCCTCATGATGCTGCGTTAGCTGCATTAACCGTGAACCCTGCGAAAATTCTGGGGATGTCGGAAACTATTGGCAGTTTAAGCAAAGGAGCAAGAGCGGATCTGGTGATATGGAGCGGTGATCCGCTGGAAGTTACCGAAGCGGCAGAAACTGTGCTGATTAATGGTAAGGTTGTTGAACATACATCCCGTCAAATCAAACTTCAGCAGCGGTATCAGGAATTTGCTGACGCACCCAGGGCGTCGCAATACATCAGATAAGCCGTGATTGTTGATGATCATTAAGCCTGCGCCCCGCGCTATGCGGGGCGTTTTCTGTTTGTACAAATACAAACAAACGTATTAAAAATGATAATGTGATTCTTTGCCAGATCATCAAAAATACGGGCGATCTACCTTATAATGTGATTAATTTCCAAATTCCTGTTGAATAATTGCATTGGTGGTTGATACTTTAGTTGCAGTCAATTCAAAATACCGTTGATGATTATTAAAACGTTTCCTTTGCGCGCATTCGCAATTATTTCACTGCTTGCGGTCGCGTTGTCTTTACTAGCTGATTTTCTGGCTTCCAAATGGGAGCGGGAACAGCAAATTAATGATGTTACCCAACGTCTGGCTTCCTTGCGCGCCAACCTTGAATTTGAACTCTACACCAACGTTGAACTTATGCGTGGGGTTTCGGCCTACGTCGCATTAAATCCCAATCTCAGTCAAAAAGAGTTCTCTCAGTTTGTGAGTGGATTACTTGCACAACGCAACAGTATTATCAATATTGGCGGAGCAAGAGACTTTGTTGTGCGTATGATTTACCCCGTAGAAGGCAATCAAAAAGCGCTGGGTATTGATTATCGCGACATTCCCGCACAACGCGAGTCGGTTTTCAAAGCCATTGCTGTGCGCAAAACCATTCTGGATGGGCCTGTTGAACTTGTACAGGGCGGCGTTGGGCTGATTGCCAGATTACCTGTTTTTGTGGGGGATGAGACCTGGGGCGTTATCTC
This sequence comes from Alteromonas sp. AMM-1, assembly GCF_047290655.1. Lineage (NCBI taxonomy): Bacteria > Pseudomonadati > Pseudomonadota > Gammaproteobacteria > Alteromonadales > Alteromonadaceae > Alteromonas > Alteromonas sp. AMM-1. The sequence goes on from NZ_JBLBUE010000051.1 coordinate 3,168, forward strand.
TGTGGTGCTGGATTACGAAAAAGTGATTGAGGGCGCGGGGTTGTCAAAAGACGCGTCACTGAATGTTGTGCTTAATAAGAGCACCGATAACGGCAATACAACAGCCATTTTTGCTAGTTCCGCTGGTGCAGGCCTTGTTGAGCCGGTTTCGTTGCCGGTTAAACTTCCTTACGGTGAATGGTTCATAGAAGCCGAGCCCGCCGATGGCTGGACAGGTACGCATTTTCACCCGATTTTTTGGTTCATAGCCACATTGCTTACGTTAATCGCGTTTTATGTTGCTCAGCTTCGTCAAAATAACCGGAGCCTGCACTTGCAATCGTTTCAGGCGTTACGGCGTTCGGAAGAAAAATTCCGGCAGTTCTTCTCTTCTCATGCTGTTGTTATGCTCATTCTGGATGAACAAGGCAATATTATTGATGCTAACGAAGCGGCTGGAAAATATTACGGTTATCCTGTCTCAGAACTGGTGTGTATGCGAATGCAGCAAATTGACCAGTCTGATGATGATACCGTAAAGGGCAACATTCAGCGGGCTTTTATGCGGGCGTCAAGCCGCTTTGTTCGCAAACATCAATTAGCCGATGGGTCGGTGAGACATATCGAAGCGTTCTCTACTCCCGTGGAAATTGCAGAGCGCCCATTTCTGTTTACGCTGATCATTGATATTACAGAAAGACTTGAATATCAGGCGCGTTGGGAGTTGAGTCAGCATGTGTTTAACCATAGCCTGGAAGGCATTATGGTAACAGATGCACACCAGCACATCGTGTCGGTAAATCCGGCATTCAGTGCAATCACCGGATATTCTGAACAGGAAATTATTGGGCAGAAGCCGAGTATATTGTCATCGGGTATTCATCCTCCTGCGTTTTTCAAAAAGATGTTTCAGGAACTGAATGCTGAGGGCTTTTGGCGCGGTGAAATTTGGAATAAGCGCAAAAGCGGCACTGTGTTTCCGGAACTGTTGAGTATCTCAGTTGTAAAAGACAACGACGAACAGATTAATTACTTTGTTGCCGTGTTTTCAGACATTACGCACATAAAACAATCGGAAGAAAAGCTCGAACGACTCGCACATTACGACTCACTCACCGGGTTGCCCAATCGCGTGCAATTTAAACTCCATTTACATCATGCGGTTTGTCGGGCTGAGCGAAACAAATCATCCTGCGCGCTGTTGTTCCTCGATTTAGACCGCTTCAAAGTGGTAAACGATTCACTGGGGCACATTGCCGGTGATGAATTACTTATCAAAGTAACAGAGCGATTGACGTCACGATTACGGCATTCCGATATTCTGGCGCGGATGGGCGGCGATGAGTTTGTTTTGCTGATTGAAGATTACCGGGAGCAATCAGAACTGGTTACGCTGGCCAGTAATCTGACACAAGAATTAAGCAAACCGTTTTACTTAAGCGACGAGCATGAAGTGAATGTGGGGGTGTCTATTGGTATCGCGCGATTCCCGCAGGATGCCAATAATGCAGATGACCTGCTGGTACGTGCTGATGCGGCCATGTATCGGTCGAAGAAAACAGGCGGGGCAAATTTTGCGTTCTACACACAGGATATTCTGGTTGAAGCCAATAATCGCTTAACCATTGCGGCAGAGTTAAAACGCGCGGTAGCAGAAAATGAGCTGGAACTGTTTCTGCAGCCACAATTCGATATTAAACATCAGCGCATCATTGGTGCAGAGGCATTGTTGCGCTGGAACCATCCGGTTAAAGGATTTTTAACTCCGGCTGACTTTATTCAAATTGCTGAGCAAACCCGGTCTATTCGCTATGTCACTAAGTGGTTAGTTAAAGAAGTCTTCTCCATTGTGGAGCGCTGGCAATCGCAAGGACACGATTTGTTTTTGTCGTTTAACGTGTCAGCCCTTGATTTATCCGACTTTGAGCTGGTAGATGCCATGAATGCCGCTGCGCGACAACATAAGGTTGACGCCAGCAGAGTTGAGCTGGAAATTGTAGAAAGTGCCATTATTGAGAATTTTCAGTCGGCCAGGAATATCCTGCAATCTCTCAGGGAGGCCGGTTTCTCTGTGGCCATTGACGACTTTGGTACGGGCTATTCGTCGTTAGCCTATCTGGATAAATTACCTATCGATAAATTGAAAATAGATCGCGAATTCACCGGCAAATTAAATACAGATACGCAAGGCGCAGTGGTGAAATCCATTATTGATCTGGCCGCTAACTTTGGCATGAGGGTAGTGGCAGAAGGTGTTGAAACACAGATGCAGGAAGCCCAGCTGCAACAACTCGGCTGTACATGGGTTCAGGGGTACTACTACAGCAAACCTATTCCTTTGGCACAATTTGAGTCAAAGTACCTGCAACACAGCCGGGTATGAGCCCCGGTTATTGCTCATTCAGGCGTAGGTATCCACATTTTGACCCACATTTCCCGTAGGCGCAGGTCTGGGTTCTGGAGCCGGTGCAGGTTCACGGCTTGCTTCTAACGAAGCCTGACGCTGAGGTTCAGGCGGCGCGGGTTGTTCGTTGCGAACCGGCGCTGGCTGAGGCGAAACCTGAGCAGAAGACGACTGGCTGATTTCCATAATATCCCCATGTATTAACTGAGTGGTAAGTAGCTTTTAACCAGTATAGTGTACCGGGCAAAATACATACAAATACGATAACCACTATTTCCCGTTTGAAAATAACAACGGCGTTAACTGTTTGTGCATAAATTCGGCAATTAACGGCTGACCTTTTTCATTGGGATGAATGCCATCGCGCTGCATCAGTTCGTCATTCAGGGCGATCTCCTGCATAAAGAAGGGAATAAGTGTAACGGCCTGTTGCGCAGCGACCTGGTCAAACGAATCTCCAAACATCTGGTTGTAACGGCGGCCGTAGTTGGTTGGAATTTCCATATCCTGTAAATACACAACGGCGCCATCGGCTTTTACCAGCTCAATCATGCTGGACAGGTTTTCCTGCAGTTTCGTTACGTTGTGTCCTTGCAGCCCATCGTTGCCACCCAGCTCGATAAGCACGTGCGTTGGCGTGTGCTGATTAAGTAGCCTTGGCAGTCTTGCCAGACCACCATCTGTCGTTTCGCCGCTAATCGCAGCATTTATCACTTCGACCCTACGATTCTCGTCGAGCCAGATATTTTGTAACAAACTAACCCAGCTTTGTGCTTGCAATAACCCATACCCGGCACTTAGGCTATCACCCAGGATCAGTAACTTAATATCTGCAGTTTGTCCGACAGACGTGTCGGTTGAGCTGTCATCTGCTGCTAACAGGTGATCTGAATACACTAACAGTGGTATTACTAGTACGAGCTTTGTTACCTGTTTGCATGACGCGATCAGGCCAATGAGAGCATTTCGAAACACGACAACGATTACTCCTGTATGATTGAAACTAAAAACATTACTAAGACCGTAACTACGAGTGAAGGTTCGTTACAGATCCTTCAGCCAATTTCATTTCAAGTCAAGCCGGGCGAGTCGATTGCCATTGTAGGGGCGTCGGGTTCCGGTAAATCTACCTTGCTCAGCCTGCTAGCAGGGCTGGATGAAGTGAGTGCGGGTGAAATCTATCTGGAAGATGCGCCACTGCATACCATGGATGAAGAACAGCGCGCGCAGTTGCGCGGTGCTAAGGTTGGATTTATCTTCCAGAGCTTTATGCTGGTGCAAAGCCTTACCGCTATAGAAAACGTAATGTTGCCGGCCGAAATAGTCGGGCTATCTGATCCCAAAAAGCGTGCGCAGGATATTTTGGAACAAGTGGGTTTAAGCCATCGCGCACATCACTATCCCAATCAGTTGTCTGGCGGTGAACAGCAGCGTGTGGCCATTGCCCGGGCGTTCATCGGAAAGCCCAAAATACTGTTTGCTGATGAGCCTACCGGTAATCTGGATGCCGCCAACAGCGAAAAAATTGAAGATTTGTTATTCGAGTTAAACCGCGAAGTGGGCACGACACTTGTGTTAGTTACCCACGACAACACGCTGGCCTCAAAATGTGACAGGCAGTTGCGCATGCAGGCGGGTGAACTTACCGAAATTACCGCACAACGCAATGTTAAGCCGTTTTTAGCCTCAGCAGGTGAAGGGAGCCGGTAATGGTGACAAATCTTGCGTGGCGGCTGTTTAAACACGAAGCCAGACGCGGCGAACTTACAATTATTTTATTTGCGATTATTTTGTCGGTGGCGGCTGTACTGTCGCTATCGTTATTCAGTGAACGATTACAAGGCGCGTTGGTAGAGCGCTCTTCTCAGTTTATTGCAGCCGACAGCCAGCTCAGGGCTGCCGATCCTATCGCACCAGAGTGGTTAACCGAAGCTAGCAATAGGGGGCTGGAAACCGCAGAACAAGTCAGTACCCGTTCTATGGCGTTTGGCGAGCAGCAAATGTCGCTGGTGGATTTGCGAGCAGTGGGTAATGGCTATCCGCTAAAAGGCGACATTAAAGTGGCAAATGAGCCATTTGGTACGCCATCGATTACACAGCAGCGCCCGGCACCGGGTGAAATCTGGATCGACTCGCGGCTATTCCAGCTACTTGACGTAAAACTTGGCGGTACCGTTTACGTAGGCGACAGTGAATTTACCGTTACCCGTGTACTCAGCGAAATTCCTGATCAGGGATTCAGTGTGTTCAATACCGACCCGATGGCGTTGATCGCGCTGGAAGATATTGAGAAAACCAACGTTACCGGCCCGGGTAGTCGGGTGGTATACAAAGCTTATTTTGCGGGTGATACCTCAGTCATCGAGAGTTATTATGACTGGTTGCGTCCGCAACTGGATGACGAGTTACATCGCTGGCAAACCGTGGGCGACGATGAATCGGCTATTGGGCGTTCGATTGCCCGAGCCGAGCGCTATTTCCTGCTGGCCAGCCTGTTGGCGATAGTGTTGGCGGCAGTGGCAATTGCAGTGGCTGCGCAGCGTTACAGTCAGCGTCATTTTGATCCGGTTGCTATTTTTAAAACCCTGGGGGCCAGCAAACAACTCATCCGCAGAGTCTATATTCTGCAGGTGATGTTCATAACGGTATTAGGCATTGTCATCGGCATCATTGCGGGTGTGATCATTCAGCAACTGGTGGTTACTGCCCTTGCCGGACAGATTGATGTTTCGCTGGATGTCTGGCATTGGCGACCGGTGTTTATTGCCGTGCTTACTGGTACCATTTGTGCGGTTTTGTTCTCACTTTATCCACTTTTAAGACTGTTCTCTGTACCGCCACTGCGCGTATTACGCCGCGACATGGGCGCTAGCATGAGTTCAAAAGGGCTGCAATTTGGCGTGTCTGGTGGTGCTATTTTCCTGTTAATGTGGGTATACAGTCGCGATATTGAAATCAGCGCCATCCTGTTTGCATCTGGTGCATTGTTAGTAGGCGCACTGGTACTGGTAACCTTTGGTTTGATTGCTCTTGGTCGTAAGCTTGGTAATGGCAGTATGGGCGCATGGCAATTGGCCTGGGCACGAATTCGCCGCCGCGCAATGGACAACAGTGTTCAGCTAATCAGCTTTTCTATCACGATTATGCTGTTGCTGGTGGTGTTAGTGATGCGCAACGATATGGTTGCCCAGTGGCGTGCGCAGTTACCGGAAAATACTCCAAACTACTTCCTAATTAATATCACCGAACAGCAAAAGCCGGCTTTAGAACAGCACTTTGCTGATAATGGCGTGAATATTGAGGCGTTTTACCCGGTTATACGTGGTCGCTTTGTGGCGGTGAATGACGAGCGTGTGAATACCGAAGTGACCAAAGAAGAGGATCCAGAAGCGACGGAAGGGCGCAGAGGATTAGGGCGCGAGGCCAATTTAACCTGGAGCGATGTGCTACAGCACGAAAACAAAGTGGTGCAAGGTAGCTGGCATGCCAACTGGACACCTGAAGGGGAATCGCCTCTGTATCCTGTATCAGTGGAACAAGGTGTGGCCGAACGATTAAAAATTGCCTTAGGCGACACTCTCACATTCAACGTGGGTAGTGAAATTGTGGTCACCAAAGTAACCAGTATTCGCGAAGTAAACTGGCAAACCATGCAACCCAATTTCTTCTTTGTTATTCACCCGTCAGCAATGCAGGAGTTTAGCGCTACTTACATCACCAGCTTCCATTTAGATAGCGAACGCAAGTCAGAAATAACCGCGCTGATGCAGCCCTTTGCGTCTGTCACTATGTTCGATGTGGATGCCCGGATTAATCAGGTACGCGAAATTATCGACCAGGTGTCACTGGCGGTAGAGTTTATTTTGGTATTGGTACTGGTGGCAGGTTCATTGGTGTTGTTTGCCCAGGTGCAGGCCAGTATGGATGAGCGACAGCAAGAGCTTGCCATTCTGCGTACATTGGGAGCGAAAGGCACACTAATTCGCTTCAGTGTGATCAACGAGTTTTTGATCATTGGCACCGTAGCCGGTTTAATGGCCGCCATGGCCAACGAATTCAGTTTGTATATGTTGCAAAGCCGGGTATTTGATATGGAGGCCACTATGCACTGGGAGTATTGGGTTATTGCACCTACTGTTGGTGCGCTTGTAGTGGGGATCCTGGGGGCAGTGGGTTGTTACCGGTTGCTGGCACTCAATACTGGCCAGTTACTGCGGAAAATGGTGTAAAAAAATGAAAGGGAGCATGTTGCTCCCTTTGCTTTGTTAGAATCGGCCGGCGTTGGTTGCCAGATAATCCGCTAATCGTCTGGGCTGGTGCCCGGTTAATTGTAAAACATCGCCGCTGATGGCTGCTGTATAACCTGCTGCCACCGGCTCAAAAATCGCCGCCAGAAAATGCGCGTAATCAGCAGGTACACCCACGTTAATGAGTCCATTTGTGAAGGCCGCTGCACTATTGGCAACGTAAGTAACCGGTTTATCAATGGCATCGCTGATTAACTTAATGGCCTCGGCATAACTTAATGCCTCGCCTCCGGTAAGGTTAAACGCCTTGCCATCAAAACGATCATTGGTGAGGGCGGCTACCGCACTGTCGGCAATATCCCGTGCATCAATAAAGCTGGTTTGCGCATCGCCCGCAGGCAGTGCCAATTCACCGTGCTGAATACCGGCCAGCCAGAATGAATGAAAGTTATCCATAAACCAGTTAGGACGCAGGATCACATAAGGTGTGCCACTGACTTCAAGCGCCAGTTCCACCTTGCGATAAGGAATGCTGTCATCGGCATCCACGCCAAACACGCTTTGAAAAACGACCTTTACGCCATGTTCAGCAGCCAGAGCGACCACAGGTAGCAGCTTTGCCTCTATATCCACATAGCCGGTAGGCAGCATCACATAAGCCACATCAACGGCGCTAAACAGTGTATCGAATGACGCTGGTGAGTCATAGTCCACCGCCACACCGGTTACTCCTTCTACGGCTTTGCCTGAACGGCTGGCAGCAAAAACAGTGTGGCCTGCGGCCACTAACGCGGGAACAATATGTTGACCAACGGTGCCATTGGCACCCAAAACAGCAATCTTTTTCATAATAAATCTCCAGATTTAACAATGTATGTAAACTAAATGGTATTTGGTATCTTTTGGAAACCTTGTAAATAATATAAACCTGTGAGAGAGTAAGCGGAAGAAGGCACTTTTTTGTGACAAAGTTACCTGTGGGTAACCGTTGGAGTAGGTTATGCAGCATCCCTTTGATGTATATGAAGATAAATGTCCGACCCGGGCGGTGTTAAATCGCATTGCCGATAAATGGTCGTTATTGGTACTGGATTGCCTGCAACATGAGCCGATGCGGTTTAATCAGTTGCGCAAAATAATTAAGGGCGTGTCTCAAAAGGTGCTGTCGCAAACCCTTAAAAAGCTCGAACGCGATGGCCTGGTGTCGCGCAAGGCATTTGCTACGGTGCCGGTTACGGTTGAGTACGCGCTCACCCCGCTTGGCAGCACCTTAACCGATGCCGTAGCAGGATTGGCGCACTGGGCAGAGCGCCACATGGATGATGTGTTTGCTGCGCAACAGGCCTACGACATTAAGCAGGCCTGATTGCGTCATTGAAGGTGTTAGCGGTATATCGGGTTTAATTCTTTATCAATGTAATACCTGCACATGGCCATAGATGCCAGGTAGTCGGGTGAACCGTCGGTTTCCAGTGTGATCCAGCCCTTGTACTGATGCTTTTTAAGCAGTTCGTAAAGTGCGGGGAAGTCCAGTACGCCCTGGCCTAATTCCCAGAACCAGCGTTTGCCGTCGTCCTGAATTTCCGGATCGCGGGAAAATCGAATACTGTCAGGTTGATTAATGTCGGCCGTGTCTTTTAAATGGAATCCACTGATACGCTCGGCATAGGTATCGTAGAAATCCAGTAAGTCCTCACCCATAATCGAAATTTGTGCGGTATCAATACAATAGTGAACAAAGCGCGGGTCGGTTAACTCAATGAATTCGCGGTGATCACTTAAGTTAATGCCACAGAAGAACTCGTTGTGTAATCCCAGTTTAATGCCATGATCCGTGGCATAACGGCCTATCTCGTTCATCACCTTCGCGCATTGAGCTACTTCTTCCCTGGATAGCGGGCCAATGCCGCAGTAGTTGTCGGTTGGGCAGGTGTTCATTTGCGTGCCACCAAAACCGGCAATCGTATCTACCGCTTGTTTTCCTGCCTGCAAGACTTCATCAAACTTGGCTTTGTCATGGCTGGCGTGGGCACCGTGAAACATACCGGTAATAGCAACGCCACGCTCTTGAGCAAACTGTCTGAATGCGTCTGCCGAGCCAAACAAGGGTAAAATGTCAGCCAGATCCCAGGGGGCGACTTCGATACCGTCAAAGCCCAGAGCTTTTTGATATTTCAGCAGGTTATCCCAGTCGCTGTAGTAAGCGGTATTGGATTTATCCTGATAGTAAAAATCGCGAAAATTAGCAATAGACTTGTACGGAATATTCTTCCAGTGATTCATATAGGCATAACGAATATTCTGCATGATCAGGCTCCGGTTAACTGGGTGGCAAGTTGGTTTACAAAACGGCGGTTGCGCAACAGGGCGCGCATTGGGTCGCGAGTCTGGTGGTTACACAAACTCACTTGTCCGTTGTAGCCTGCCTGTTGCAGCGATTGCATTGCCTGAGTAAGTGGCACTTCACCACAACCCACATCACTGAAAACCTGAGTGGCCTGCGCGGGTGGGAATGCCGGATTGGCGGCGTGCCTGAACGACGCACAGTCGTTTAATTGGGTGTCAGCTAGCTGGATGTAACTGATACGTGCAGCATTATCGGCAATAAAGGCGGTGGTATCAGCGCCAGCAAGTTGCAAGTGCGCAGTGTTAAGGGCAATGCCCACGTGGTTGTCGGATTCGGCAACTAAATGGGTGAGTGTTTCAAGCGACAACAAACTCCAGTATTCAGGGCGTAAGGCCAGCTTCACGCCAGCGGCCTGGGCTTTGCTGGCGAGATTGCTAATAAGCTCGCGGGTCTGCTCAATAAAAGAGGCGTCATCTACATTCAGATTGGGATGGTAATGCTGTAATCGGCCAGCATAGGCTGTGGGTGATAGCACCAGGCATTCCGCTTCCAGTTCCCCTGCAAATTCAATGGCCTGACTGGCAAAGTGGCCACTGGCGCCAAAATAGAAGCCAAGCTGGTTGTTGCGCACAAACAAATTGGCGTCAAAACTGATGGCGCTTACCGCGTCAATACCGGCATCGGCAAGAAAAGCTTTGTACTGTTTGGCATCGCCATATTTGGTATTAATGGAATACTGGGTCATGGGCACGCCGCTGCGGCCACCAAATTGCCACACGGGCTCATAGGGAATTTCAATGCGGTTAAAGCCGGCTGCGGCGATCAGCGTGTACAGTTCTTCCCAGTAGTACTTTGATTCATAACGATTGCGGTTAGGCTCTGAATAATGACGGTTGATCATATCCAGGCTAATAGCATAGTGAAATGCAGACATAATGTTGTCCTGTGTTGTTCTGTATTAGCCCGGCGACACTGCGCCGGGTTGAGATTACTGAGTGAGCGAGCGAATGTAAGACAGCGCTTCAACCGTGCTGGCTTTCGTGGGGTAGCACTCTACGCCGATGGGGCCGCTGTAGCCGGTATTGCTTATCTGCTTCAGCAGTTCCGGCCAGTTAAGCTCGCCAGCACCCGGCTCGCCGCGCCCCGGAAAGTCAGCTATCTGGATATGGCCAATTTGCCCGGCAATGGTATGCAGCGTTGACACCACGTCCTCGTTTTCAGCCGCAGAGTGATAAAGGTCGTAAAGTACTTTGACTTCAGGACGGTTAAGCTTGTTGGCAATATAAAAGGTATCTGAGGTATTACTAAAAAACACCCCTGGATGATCCACCCGGGTATTTACCGCTTCGAGCAGCAAGGTAAGTCCTTTTTCTTTGGCAATATCGGCCGCTTTATCTATGGCTTCACACACAATATCCAGTGAGGCCGCGCGCGGTAAAAAAGGCGCGCCTGTACCAGAGCCGCACACCAGGTGTTTGCAGCCTAAGGCAATGGCTTGCTCGGCGGTGGCCCTTACATTTGCCAGAAATTGCTCGTGGGTATCACGCAGTACCAGCATGGTACGCGGATCAACTAACATACTTTGCAAGGTGACATTATGAGTTGAAAGCGCGTTAGCTACGGCTTGCAGGTCGCGCCCTTCCATGGAAAAAATCTCAACGTGAGTGATGCCCGCCTGCGCTGCCGCTTCGATGCGATCTTCCAGTTTATCGCCGGCTTCTTTAAACATATATTCAAGGTTACTTGAGAGTGTAAACATACTTATATTCCTCATTCCGAAATAGCTAACGTCGCGCGACTTGTGCGAATGGCTTCACGGGTGGTTAGGTCGTTAAGTTTATATTCCAGCCCAACCCAGCCGTCGTATTGTTCAGTTTCCAGCATGTGCACAACTGCTGGCCAGTTCACACTGCCAGTACCTGGTGCGCCGCGCCCTGGCATATCGGCTACCTGGATATGTGCCACCCACTGGGTACGACCCGCAATAATGGTTTCAATGTCTTCGCCCATCACTATGGAATGATAGGCGTCGTACAGTAAGCGCAGGTTAGGGCTGTTAACTGCCTCAACCAGATCCAGCCCGACTTTGTTGCTGTCGAGGTACATGCCGGGGTGATCGACCCGGGTATTAATGGGCTCCAGCAACAAGGTAACGCCAGTTCGCTCACCAATTTCTGCCGCCAGTTTGAGGGCGCGCAGGGCAAACTCAAAGTGCTGTTCCGGGCTGGTGTCAGGCAGTAAAAATCCCGAGGCGATGATCATTTGTTTACAGTTAAGTTCGTTTGCCACAGCGGCTGACTCGGTTACCGCAGTAACAAATTCATCCAGTTGTGATTCATCTACAATGCTGCGGCGGGGATCAACACAAAAGCTGGTAAGGGTAATACCGGTTTTATTAAGCGCCTTTTTAATCTCGGCGATGGGTTTATCTCGCCATAAGTGGAATTCCACACCAGCCAGGCCAGCTTCTTTTGCCTTGTAAATGCGCTCGGCAAAATCGTTTGTTTCGTCTTCGAATAACCATTCGATGCACGCGGTGAGTTTCATGATGTCTCCTGTTTAACGGTGCGTGTTAGATAATAATGTTGATGCGGGGTAGCACTGAATAAGCACGCCTTGCAGGGCAAAAATGACAAGGGGCAAGGCGTAGTAAACCAGTGATATAGCCTGCGCGGCAGAGTCTGATACCGCAGAAGGATCGTAATTTCCCCAGGCCAGGGCGTAGGCAACGCCCGCGGTACCAAAAGCCATACCAATTTTTATGGCCAGCGATACGCCAGCGGCCAGTAAGCCTTCCTGACGGGTACCAAACCAGTGCTGATGAAAGTCCACGGCTTCAGAGGCCATGGCGTAAATAGAGGTCATGGTGATACTGATAAACAGTGACGACGCCACATACAAGGTAATGAAAACGGCTGGCTGCTGTTCAAAGAAAGGCAGTGCGGCGTAGCAAATAAACCCGGCAATTAATGCCCAGGTATCGGCTTTTACGATGCCAAAGCGGTTTAACAGGGGGCGGGCCAGAAAAGCCCCAACCAGCAAAGTGCCCGACAAGGTGGGCAGTAACACAGAAATCATCCACGGCTGCTTAAGCACATTAATCGCAAAATAAGGCGTGACCGACAGCAGTGCGCCAAAGCGAATAAAATTAAGCAATGCAAAACCCGAAGCCACATTCCAGGCGCGGTTTTTAAACATTTTAAGCACATCGGTTTTAATGTTGAGCGCTTCGGTAGGCGGGGCGGGCACTCTTTCTTTACACAGAGCAAAGCAGTAAAGCAGTAATACCGTGGCCGCTATGCTGGTAATAATCCCCATCACAAAAAAACCGTGAGCCTGATCGCCATTACCAAAGTAGGCAACGCCCGGCATAAAGAGTGCAGTAACCACAATAACGCCCAGCGACGTAGCCACAGAGCGGGCCGCGCTTAAGTCGATGCGGTCTTTACTGTGGTTACTCATCATCGGCAGCATGGCGCTGTAAGGAATGGTGATCACCGACAACAACAAACCCAGTACAAAATATGTGATCAGCGCATAGTAAAAACGCGCATCGCTGCCAATATCAGGCACGTAGAAGGTGAGTACACCGAAAACACCAAATGGCAGCGCGCCGAATAACAAATAGGGCCGGGCGCGGCCCCAGCGCGACAGGGTGCGATCGACAGCCAGCCCAATGCCCACATCAAAAAAGGCATCAACAATACGGGAAACAAAGAATAATGTGCCAATGGCGGCAGCAGGCAACAGTGCCACATCGGTATAAAACAGTAGTGCGAAGGCGCTTACGGCATTCCACACCAAACTGGCTGATACATCACCTAAACCGTAGGCAATCACTTCACGACGGGGTAAGCAGGATTCACGCTTCTTTTCAGAACACATAACTAGGCACCTTGGGTGCGCTATTTTATGTCCTGGCGCTTATGCAGACGAGTCACTAACGACCGTAAAATTGGCCCAGGCGACTGTTTGGTTATAAAAATGTAAATTTAATTGGTTTTTTGATTCTAATCTGAATGTGTGTCATTTCGCAACATATTGTTTAATAAAAATCATCTGTAATTCATTAAATTCTATTTAAAATTAAAAAAAATCATCAAAAAACATAAATTTACCGTATTTAAAACTGAAGGGGTATTAATCTTTTATCTAGAAGTTATCTACATTATTGATTGTTAATTCATTGTAATAAATAATAGTATTCTTGTTCTATTATTATTGTCGGAGAACACAATGAGTGTAAATCGCAGGCAGTTTTTGGCACTGTCAGGGGGGCTGGTGGCGGGTGCTTCCATGGCCTCGGAAACAGTGAGAAAGGTAAATCCCAAAAACTGGGCGATAAGCGCAGAAGGGCACCGCCGGGCAGATTTACAAAACGGGACGTTTCTCAACCCGGTATTGGCTGGCGATTACCCTGATCCCACTATTTTAAAAGATGGTGACGATTATTACATGACCCACTCATCCTTTGATGCCGCGCCGGGTATTTTAATCTGGCACTCCAAGGATTTGGTGAATTGGCAGCCGGTAGGGCCTGCGCTCGCCAAACCGCTGGGCATTGTGTTCGCCATGGATTTGGTAAAACACAACGGCCGTTATTACATCTATATTCCGTTTATGAAAGCGCCGTGGTCACCGCCTCTCAAGAGCTTCGCCAATATTATGGTGATCCATGCTGACAACATTGAAGGGCCATGGAGTGAGCCGGTGGATTTAAACATTGGCGGTTATATTGACCCTGGCCACATAGTAGGCGAAGACGGTAAGCGGTATTTGTTTTTGTCGGGTGTTAAGCGCATTCAACTGAGCGATGATGGTCTTTCTACTGTCGGTGAGGTTCACCATGCCTACGACGGCTGGCAGTATCCTGATGAATGGATCACCGAAGCCTATGCGCTGGAAGGCCCCAAGCTGTTTAAACGTAACGACTACTTTTATCTGGTGTCGGCAGTAGGCGGCACGGCGGGGCCTGCCACCGGGCACATGGTGATTGTTGCGCGCTCTACGTCTGTTCAAGGTCCATGGGAAAACTGCCCGCACAATCCTATTGTGCGTACCGAAAGTGAGCAGGAATACTGGTGGTCACGCGGCCACGCCACTATGGTACCTGGCCCGGAAGGCAATCCCAATAAGTGGTACATGGTATACCACGGCTACGAAAACGGGTATCGCTCTTTAGGCCGACAAACGCTGATTGAACCTATGACCTGGGATGAAAACGACTGGCCCGTGGCATTAGGCGGCGATCTATCTGCTCCTTTACCGTTACCGTTGGCCGCAGGTACAACGTCTCGCCCCCACGGTTTCTCCCATGCTGATGATTTCAGTGAATTATTATTAGGAACCCGCTGGGTGTTTTTCGGTGCCAGTGCCAACGAGCAACAGCGCCTTTCTTTGAATAACAAAACCCTGACTCTTGAGGCCTCGGGCTCGTCACCCGCCGACAGTGCGCCATTGGTGCAAACCGTGGGCGATCACGCCTACGAAATTTCTGTAGTAGTGGATATCGATGTTGATACTGAAGCGGGGTTATTGCTGTTTTACAATAGTCGCTTATTTATTGGTATGGGCCACAGCAAGCAGGGCATGGTGACTTACCGGGGCGGAAAGTCGAGCCACTGGCGAGAGCGTGCGCCTACCACCAACACGTTGCATCTGAAAATTGTGAATGATCGCCATATCGTTAGCTTTTATTACAGTACCGATGGTATTGACTGGCAACGTCACGGATTACGCAGCGAGGTGTCTGGCTATAATGTCAATACCGTGGATGATCTACAAGGGCTCAAGCCCGCTTTGTTTGCCTGTGGCAAGGGACAGGCACGTTTTCGTGACTTCCGATACAAAGGGTTACCTTCATGAAGCGTATTGCCTTAAGTGTTTTGCTGATCCTTGCGGGTTGTTCAGACGAGCCACCGGCATCAATCGCGCTACAAAACAACACGTCGATTAAGCCATCCGTTACAACAAATCCCGATGTGCGCGCACAGTTTGCCGCACCGCCTAAAGAATATGGCCCCCATGCCTGGTGGCACTGGATGAACGGCGACGTGGATCCAGAGCAGGCGGTGGCCGATTTAACCTGGCTATCTGAACAAGGTATCGCAGGCGTACAGTTATTTGATGCAGGGATGGGCCCAGCGCCAGACAAACCGCTAACTTTTGGCAGCGATGCCTGGCGCGATGCGGTTAAGCTAAGTGCGGGCACAGCCCAATCGCTTGGTATGGACTTTGTGATCACTACGTCACCGGGTTGGAGCGCTACCGGTGGGCCATGGGTAACCCAAGAGCAGGCCATGAAAAAATGGGTGTGGTCTGTTACCACCGTAAAAGGCGGGCAAACACTCAATATTACCTTACCGCCATTGCCCGCCCATGCCGGGCCTTATCAGGATATTCCGCTGGCCGCGATGGGGCATGGCGGTCATGAGCAAGCCGACTTTGCCAAAGACGTAAAAGTGCTGGCGTATCCGATACCAGAATCGCCAGCTATTCAATTAACCACACCAACGCACCCTGAATTAACTTCGTTGTTAGCGGACGGTGCCTTTTGGCCCGCTACAAGTATTCAAACTGACGCAAGCGGCAATGTGGCGCTGGTTTTTGACAGTGGCAGCCTACAAACAAGCTATGGCGTAACCCTGGGCTTACCAGGCGCCAGAGGCTTTGGCTCGCCGAACCCGCCGGTGGCACGCTGGTATGTATGTGAAGACAAGCAAGCCTGCCGTTGTGAGTTATTAAGTGAATTACCTGCAACCCGGGCACTCACTCGAACGGCCGCATATCCTGCGGTAACTGCGCAGTATTTTAAACTGCAACTGGTACGCGACACAGCCCCTGGCTTTATCGACACATTGGGCTATGCGCCCGGCGCCAGCAAATTGCCATTTCCTGCCCATGCCAGCCATTACGCTATTTCAGAAGTGCAGTTGCATCACCGGGCAGTTATCCATTCTGCCGAAGAAAAAGCAGGTTTTGCCGCCGCATCGCGTTATTACTCTCTTGCAGCACCTGTTAGCAGCGAAGCAGGCATTCAGCCTGACAGCGTGATCGATTTAACGTCTAAAGTTAACTCAGCCGGTGAATTACAATGGCAGGTGCCTGAGGGTAACTGGCAGATTATGCGATTGGGCTATGGTCTTACCGGCCATGAAAATGGCCCGGCGCAAAGCAACGCTACCGGTCTGGAAGTGGATAAGCTGGATGCCGCTTTAGTGCGTGAGTATCTGGATAGCTATTTTGCGTATTACCAAAATGACAAGGGTGAATTTTTCCCCGGGATCACGGGTATTTTGAGTGATTCTATTGAGTCCGGGCCACAAAATGCCAGTGCAGCAATGCTCGATGAGTTAAGTGCGGTGTTGCACTACGATCCGGTAGCGTTTTTACCGGCGCTGAGCGGCGAGGTAGTGGGAACTGCCGA
Organism: Alteromonas sp. AMM-1; assembly: GCF_047290655.1. Taxonomy (NCBI): domain Bacteria; kingdom Pseudomonadati; phylum Pseudomonadota; class Gammaproteobacteria; order Alteromonadales; family Alteromonadaceae; genus Alteromonas; species Alteromonas sp. AMM-1. The sequence continues at coordinate 19,571 of NZ_JBLBUE010000051.1, forward strand.
AGAAACTGACAAATTCCTGTATGACCTGCGCCGATATGTGTCCGACACCTTAACGCAGGCGCATTATGGCACTATCGCTGATTATGCCAGCGAGCACGGGTTAACCTATTACACCGAAGCACTGGAAGATCATCGTCCTCAACTGGGTAACGATTTGGATATTCGCTTGGCAGGCGGCATTCCAATGGGCGCATTCTGGTATGTTGAGCCGGGTAAATCGCCTAAACCTACCTATATTGCCGACATTAAAGGCGCGGCGTCAGTGGCAGCGTTAAAAGGGTCCAACATTGTGGCTGTGGAGGCCATGACGACCTTTGGTCACCCATGGGCCGTCGGGCCAAAAGAGCTAAAACGCGCGGCGGATTTGGCTTTTGTGCACGGCGGCAACCGCCTGATGCTGCACAGCTCGGTGCACCAAAGTGACGGCGTTAATTACACGCCGGGTAAACCCATGATGCCGTTACTGGGGCATTATTTTAACCGCAACAATACCTGGGCGGGCATGGCTAAGCCCTGGATTGAATATTTAACCCGCACGCAGTACCTGCTGCAACAAGGCCATCCCAGCGCCTCATTGGGTTATTTTATTGGCGATGAAGCGCCGGTTACCTCCCTGTTTGGTGAAACTCAGCCTCAGGTACCTCAAGGCTACGATTATGATTACTTATCACCTGCCGGACTAGCCTTGTTAACGGTAACGCCGGAAGGCAAGTTACGCACCCGGCAAGGCACTGAGTACGCATTTTTATTCCTGGGCGGCGATTCAGAATTCCTCACCTTTAATTCACTAAAAGCCATCGAGCGTCTCGCTACATCCGGCGCAATCATCGTTGGACAACCACCCAAAGACAGTCCGTCGCTCAATGACTCCCCGGATGACGTAGCTGCACTGATTGGCCGCATCTGGTCATTGCCGAATACGCTTGCACTCACCTCTATCAGCGAAGCCATTGAGGCGCTGAACCTGTCAGCACAATACCAAATCACAAGCGCTAAGCCAGACTCGGTATTGGTGGAAAGCCGTTCGCTTGAACAAGGCGAGCTGTTGTTTGTGGTGAATACTCATTCTCAAGCACAGCACATGTCGGTTTCACTACCTGATAAAGCAACGGGTGAGAATTCAACGGTATGGCAACTCGATGCGGTAACCGGCGAGCAGCGCGTGTTAGAACAGGTGAACGGTGGGGTAAGTTTTGCACTTGAGGCCCACGATTCCACATTCCTGTTGTTTGAAAGCTATGGCAATGGCAGTGGCGTAAGTAATGATTCACCAACACAGACTGCTTCCCACTGGCAGCAAAATTTAACCGGTCCATGGCAGTTAAGTGGCGATGAGCGTTACGGCACAGTACCAGCTCTCTCACTTGCCGCGCTTACGCCCGTTTCTGAACTGGACGACATCGGCTGGCAGGGATACAGCGGCATTGCGCACTATCAGAGTGATTTTACCGTAAACCAGCAATGCGCCGGGGGTCTGTATTTACAGGCCGATAGCGTGGGCGACCTGGCCGAAGTGTTAGTGAATGGCAAGCAAGCCGGGTATGTGTGGACACCGCCTTATCGCATCAACATCAGCGGTTTTATTCAGGCCGGTAACAATCAATTGCAAATAAACGTAGCGAATTACTGGGCCAACCGCTTGATTGCCCAGGCTAATCAGCAGCAAAGCGAGCCTGGGTTTGCGCCCAATGTGTATCAGCAAGGAACAGCGCCGAGGATGGCTGGCCTTGCAGGCAATATCAAACTTGAATGTCAGTAGTGGCGTTATCAGTCAAAATACAGGAAAAGAGTGTGAAGAAGACAACTGAACTACATGTAGATCGCCGACAATTTCTCAAGGGCTCGGTTGCCACTGCCATCGTAGCCTCAATCGCCGGATGCGCATCACAGGTGCAAGGGCAGCAAGACAGTTATCTAATGAGCCTGATCGCCAAAATGACCCTGGCCGAAAAAGCCGGGCAACTGCATATGGATGGGGTGCTGTCTCCTAAAATGGTGCAGCCTAATTTTCAGAAGATCAATCCGTTCACGCCTAACTTTACCCCGGAACAGGCCGCCGGATTACTCGCGGCCCAGCAGGCACAGATCCGCAGCGGGCAAATGGGCATGATGACATCGCCGGAAGACATTGACTCGGTAGTGTATGCGCAAACCACCGCCGTAAAAGAAACCCGCTTAAAAATCCCGCTCATATTTGGTGCCGATATTATTCATGGTCACCATACCATTTATCCCATTCCACTGGCCGAGGCTGCCAGTTTTGAACCCGAACTGGCCGAGCGAACAGCCCGTGCCTGTGCCGTAGAGGCAACTACCAATCTGGGTATCGATGTAACCTATGCGCCTATGGTGGATATTGCCCGCGACCAGCGCTGGGGCAGGGTAATGGAAGGGGCAGGAGAAGATGTTTTACTTGGGTCGCGATTTGCAGCTGCCCGGGTAAAAGGTTTTCAGGGTAAAGGCTTAACCGATCCCA
>NZ_JBLBUE010000052.1:0-21113 GCF_047290655.1 Alteromonas sp. AMM-1
GTTTTAGTGGGATCCACGAAGTCAGCATTGGTGACTCTCCCCCCGTAATCACAGACAAACAGGAGCGCCAGCAGGTGATCATTGATGTACTTGGCACATTATACCAAGAGATTTATTCCTGAATTTGATGCGGAATGTCGGACCTAAACCCCTCTCGAAAATTTTCACGACCAAATTCTATCAGAAACTTATCCGGAGTGATAACTATAGTCGGAGGATAACCAAAAAAACTTATATAAATTATATACTTGTATAAAAACAACAATAGGTGACATTGCCATTACATAGAATGCTTTACCAAAATACTCGTTGATATTATCTGGATAATTCACAAATACATAAATCGAGAAACAAATTATTAGAAAACACACTACATGTAAAAACAGATCGAACTTCTTTTGTAAGGTAATTGTATCAGCAGACATGATCACACGTAAAAAAATAAAGTAATAAATGAAATATGCAATAATGTTCCAAAAACGAATTGAATTACTTTAAAAGCATACGGAGAACTAACCGCATAAACAAAGCCGGTCGGACCTATTATTTTCCCTTTAAACCATGAATATGAGTAAAAAAACCGTAAAATAATATCAGCAAGCCACTACCTAGCAATTGAATTTGGTTATATTTTACGCCATCCTTGATGAATAAAAGTGTAATCAAAATTGCTACTAGTAGACTGGCGAATGAACTTCTAATAAAAAGCATTCTCTCGAAATAATACATCCAACTCACCATTTTCTTCAATCAAACCATACTTATAAGATCTCTCAATCAACTCTTTATTCGGATATATTCCTAGTTCAAAAACAGCACAGGCAGCGTAAAAAACACTGCCTGTGCTTTATCGCTGTTACTCTTTGTAATCGTCGTGGCACGACTTACAGGTACCACCTAAACCAGCAATGGCTTTTGCATAAGCGCTTTCATCGCCTGACCCAGAAGCAGCCTGAATATCCATCGCCACTTTTTTCAGCGCGGCAATTTTGTCTTTAGCATCGGCTTCATTGCTAAACAATGCAGGCTTTGCATCGGTAGGCACGTCAAATTCGGTAGTGTCAACTAACAAATAGTCAGCCATCATGTCTGCCAACTGCTCCAGACGCATGCCATTGGTTTTCATCACTGCCGGATCAAACTTCTCCATTTTAAGCATGCCAAACATAGGAGCTGCATTGCTTTTTACCAGTTGGAACAACGACTGACGATACTCCACTGCCGCTTCAGCATGTTTTTCTGACGCCGCTTTAGCTGCCATTGCACTGCCGCTTAATACTGTGCCTGCTGCACATACTGCCAGTAATCCTGAGGCTATGACTTTCTTCATGTTGCCTGTCTCCCTAAACGTTTGGAAAGTGAATGTTATTTTTTAACAAGAAAATAGATAACGCACACCAGTGACTTGACGGTAATTTCTGGCGCGCACATAAAAAAACACGCAATTGCTATAGTGAACAATTGCGTGTCTCTCAACAAGGTTTATTCGGTTAACCGAACAAAAAAGCGCGGTGAGCTTAATTGGTCAGGTCGTCGAAGAACTTCTTCACACCATCAAAAAAGCCCTGCTCTTTCGGACGGTGTTTCGCTGCATCGGTACCCTGCCCCATAGAATCTTCCAACTCACGCAGTAAGTCTTTCTGTTTTGACGACAGGTTTACCGGTGTTTCTACCACCACTTTACACAGCAAATCGCCAACAACGCCACTGCGTACCGATTTCACACCTTTGCCGCGCAAACGGAACATACGACCAGTTTGAGTTTCCGGGCTGATTTTCAGTTTTACTTTACCTTCCAGGGTAGGCACCTGTAATTCACCACCCAATGCGGCGGTTGTAAAACTCAGCGGCACTTCGCAATACAGGTTATTGCCGTCGCGGGTAAATATATCGTGCTCGCGTACGTGAACCTGCACATAAAGATCCCCTGGCGGCGCACCGTTTTCGCCTGCTTCACCTTCGCCACTCAAACGAATGCGATCGCCGGTGTCCACACCAGCCGGGATTTTAACTGATAGCGTTTTCGTTTTTTCGGTACGGCCCTGACCATGACACTCGTTGCATGGATCAGAGATAATTTTGCCGCGACCTGAACACGTTGGACAGGTTTGCTGTACCGCAAAAAAGCCCTGACGCATTTGTACCTGACCATTACCATGACAGGTTGGACAGGTTTTAGGGCTACTGCCTTTTTTAGCACCTGAACCGTGACACGGTTCACAGGCCACCAGCGTAGGCACACGAATTTCCACTTCTTTACCACGAACCGCTTCTTCCAGCGACATTTCGAGGTTGTAACGCAAATCTGCGCCCTGGCGTGCTCTTGACTGACGACCGCGGCCACCACCAAAGATATCGCCAAACACATCACCAAAAATATCGCCAAAGTCAGCGCCGCCGCCAAAGCCGGCCCCACCGCGATTCGGATCAACGCCCGCATGACCATATTGATCGTAGGCAGCGCGTTTTTGTGAATCAGTCAGTACTTCATAGGCTTCCTGGATTTCTTTAAACTTTTCTTCCAGTGCTTTATCGCCCTGAGTACGGTCAGGGTGGTACTTCATAGCCAGTTTTTTGTACGCTTTTTTAATTTCGCGCTCGCCGGTTCCTTTGTCCACGCCAAGCACTTCGTAGTAATCTCGTTTCGACATATCGCTCGCTATTCCTACCCGATTATCACAACCCTGACGGGCTGTAAAAATTCTGCTTCATTTACATAAAAAGGCGCAACAAGCTTTTCCCTGCTGCGCCTGAGAGTGCAACCTGGCCCGGCGCTTCACCGGGCTGGGTATGACTTACTTCTTGTCGTCTTTCACTTCTTCAAATTCAGCGTCAACAACATCGTCTTCAGGCTTGCCTTTGCTTGCACCAGCATCTGTTGCACCGGCACCTGCCGCAGCTTGCTGGGCCTGAGCAGCTTCCATCAGTTTAGAAGACGCTTGGATCAGCTCCTGTGTCTTCGCTTCGATGGCCGCTTTATCTTCGCCTTTCGCTGCAGTTTCTAACGCCGATAACGCTGCCTCAATTGGCGCTTTATCGTCTGCACTCAGTGCATCGCCCACTTCTTCAAGTTGCTTGCGAGTAGCGTGGATCATGCCGTCAGCCTGGTTGCGCGCCTGAATCAGTTCTTCGAACTTCTTGTCGGCTTCTTTATTCGCTTCCGCGTCAGCAACCATTTTCTCGATTTCTTCTTCGTTCAAACCAGACGAAGCCTGAATGGTGATCTTCTGCTCTTTTGCTGTGTCTTTGTCTTTCGCAGACACGTGCAGGATACCGTCAGCATCGATATCGAAGGTTACTTCGATTTGCGGCACACCGCGCGACGCAGGACGAATACCTTCTAGGTTGAACTGACCAAGAGATTTGTTGCCACTTGATTGCTTACGCTCACCCTGAAGTACGTGTACTGTTACCGCAGACTGGTTGTCTTCAGCAGTAGAGAAGGTTTGCGATTTCTTAGTAGGAATCGTCGTGTTCTTCTCGATCAGCGCCGTCATTACGCCGCCCATGGTTTCAATACCTAAAGACAGAGGTGTTACGTCAAGCAACAGTACGTCTTTTACTTCACCAGACAATACACCGCCCTGAATCGCCGCACCCACCGCTACTGCTTCGTCTGGGTTAACGTCTTTACGTGGCTCTTTGCCAAAGAATTCAGTTACGTACTTCTGAACCAGTGGCATACGAGTCTGACCACCAACCAGGATGATGTCATTGATATCGCTAACCGACAGGTCGGCATCTGCCAGTGCCTGTTTAACCGGGTTCAGCGACTCTTTCACCATGTCTTCAACCAGTGATTCCAGTTTCGCACGCGTTAATTTAATCGCTAAGTGCTTAGGACCTGACGCATCAGCTGTGATGTAAGGCAGGTTCACTTCGGTTTGTTGTGAAGATGACAGTTCAATCTTCGCTTTTTCACCAGCTTCTTTCAGACGTTGCATTGCCAGCGGATCTTTGCGCAGGTCGATGCCTTGATCTTTCTTAAACTCTTCAACCAGGTAGTTAATTACACGGTTGTCGAAGTCTTCACCACCTAAGTGCGTGTCACCGTTGGTAGCCAGTACTTCAAAAGTGTGTTCGCCGTCTACTTCATCAATTTCGATGATAGAGATATCGAATGTACCACCACCTAAGTCGTAAACCGCAACAACGTTATCGCCTTTCTTTTTGTCCATGCCGTAAGCAAGGGCAGCAGCTGTTGGCTCGTTGATAATACGTTTTACTTCCAGACCTGCGATACGGCCTGCATCTTTAGTAGCCTGACGCTGAGAATCGTTAAAGTAAGCCGGTACAGTAATTACCGCGCCTGTTACTTTTTCGCCCAGGAAATCCTCGGCGGTTTTCTTCATCTTTTTCAGTACTTCAGCAGAAATTTGTGGAGGCGCCATTTTTTCGCCTTTCACTTCTACCCATGCGTCACCATTGTCTGCCTTGGCAATTTTGTAAGGCATGATGTCGATGTCGCGCTGTACTTCTTTATCTTCAAAACGACGACCAATCAAACGTTTGATTGCAAACAGTGTGTTAGTTGGGTTAGTCACCGCCTGACGCTTTGCAGACTGACCTACCAGTGTTTCACCGTCGTTGGTATAAGCGATAATTGAGGGCGTGGTGCGGTCACCTTCCGCGTTTTCAATTACTCGCGGTTTGTCGCCGTCTAGAACTGCGACACATGAATTTGTTGTACCTAAATCGATACCAATGATTTTACCCATTACGTGTCTCCAAAAAGTATTCTGTAATCTTGCGTAATTAGTGGGGTTATTCCCCACTGATTTCAATAGTTGCTGTAAAAATTTTTAAGCCTGGGTGTCTACGCCGTTACTTGGCGCGCGCGATACCATTACCATGGCCGGACGTAACAGGCGCCCGTTCAGTTCATAACCCTTCTGCATGACTGCCATTACCGTGTTTGGCGCGAAATCAGCGCTTTCCTGCATCGACATGGCCTGATGTAATTCAGGGTTAAAGGCCTGACCTTGTGGATCAATGGGGGTCATGCCAAATTTTTCAATTGTGCTGACAAACGATTTCAGCGTCATTTCCACGCCTTCCAGCATTGGTTTAATCGCTTCGTTTTCAGCATCGGCTACCATCACAGCGCGCTCGAGGTTATCGATAACATCCAGCAATGAACCAGCAAAACGCTCCAGTGCAAATTTGCGGGCTTTTTCAACTTCCGCTTCGGCGCGACGGCGGGCATTTTCCATTTCAGCACGGGCGCGCAGCACTGAATCCTGCTGCTCATTAAATTTGGCTTCTGATGCGGCCAGGGCTTTCTCCAGTTCGGCAATTCGCGCTGCCGCTTCGTCAACCACTTCACCTTCAACAGCAACGGTTTCTGCGGCGTCAACCTGCACATCTTCTGTTTGGGCTGCGGCTTGTTGCGCTTCGGTTTGGTCTTGTTGTTCTGATTGCACGTCGCGTGGCTCGCTCATGCTTTCCTCCACAATGTTTTTAGGTAATTACTCACAATGTGCCTATTTATGGGGGTGGTTTACTGGCCTTCAAGGGTATCCACAATTTTTTTATGGATTCGATATTTGTGCTAACGTAAGCCGGTACAAAATAAGGAAAAGAAATTCGCCATGCTGAGTATTTGGAGTGTTGGGGCCATTGTTCTGGTTTATTTGATCGGATTATTTGTGCTGGCCTTTTGGGGCGACAAAAAAATAGATAGAAATCAACAACATCCAATTCTCTACAGTTTAGGGCTAGGGGTACATTGCACATCCTGGGCGTTTTTTGGCACCACCACCCAGGCTACCCAATATGGCTGGCCTGTGTTTCCTACCTATGTTGGCATAGTGTTGGTAATGATCTTTGCCTTCCCGGTTATTTTGCGTATCAGCCGTATTTGCCAGCAACACAATGTTAGCTCACTGGCTGATTTTATAAGTTTGCGTTACGACCGCTCTCATACACTCGCCGCCATTATTACCCTGTTGTGCTTTTTCGGTGTAGTTCCCTACATCGCCCTGCAACTTGATGCCATTACCGCAAGCATTGCGCTCATCACCTCAGACAACACCACTGGCACGGGTACGGTTGGCTTTTACGTGGCTGCATTAATGGCCTTGTTTGCCATTTTATTTGGTACCCAAACGCTAAATCTTACGGAAAAACACCCTGGCTTACTCGCCACCATTGCAGCAGAGTCGGTGGTTAAACTGGCAGGCTTGTGTGTGGTGGGGTTATATGTGTGTTACAGCCTGTACGACGGCGTATTTGACTTGTTTACTCAGGCGGCTCAACACGGCCCAACCCGGGAAATATTCTACGCAGATAAAGGCTGGGGCGTATTTTTGAGCCACGTGTTACTGGGCATTTGCGCTATGTTCATTTTGCCCCGCCAGTTTCACATGAATTTTGTAGAAAACAACGGCGAAAATGAATTGCGTACTGCGCGGTGGTTATTTCCTTTATACCTACTGGGCATGACCGTATTTGTACTGCCGATTGGTTTGGCGGGCAGCCTGTTGATGCCAGACGGTATCAATTCATCCGATGCCCTTGTACTGGCCCTGCCCATTCACCACGAAAACACCCTGGTGTCGGTGATTGCTTTTATCGGCGGGTTATCTGCCACTACCAGCATGATCATTGTAGCTACGCTTGCACTGGGCATTATGATAGCCAACAACCTGATAACGCCTTTGTGGTTTACTGCGGTATTTAAACGCCAGCCTCAACATTCATTGCAGGCAGATCAGTTGTTGTCGATACGCCGATTAACCGTGCTGGTTGTGCTGTCGGTAGCATTTTGGTATCACGTGAATATCAGCCAGTCTGCGCCGTTGGTGAAAAGCGGTATCATTGCTATGGCATTATTGTCGCAGGTATTTCCTATCATGTTATTCAGCCTGTACTGGCAGCGAGCCAATAAGCCTGCCGCCATATGCGGATTACTGGCAGGTTTTAGTTGCTGGGTAGCATGGATACTCTACCCCAGCCTGCTATCCAGCTATTATTTTGAGCCAATTCCCACCGATGCCGAGCTGGGCCAAAGCTATCTGTTTAGTCTACTGATTAACTGTGCCGTGTTTGTAACCGTGGCTTTACTCACCCCCAAATCACGAATTAATGCAGATGCCGACCAACAACATCTTCCCCCCGAGCCGGAACTGGCCATTAAAATAGGTGATTTACTTACTCTCACAGAACGCGTGCTGGACCCGGCTGTGCATCGGGCACTTGCCAATCAGCTTTCGATAGACAGTCATCAGCCTCAAGGGTATGCCAGCCAAGGGCTGCTAAGTCGGGTGGAAAAACTACTGGCAGGCCAGGTAGGCAACCCTAGCGCGCGGTTGTTGTTAACGGCACTGGCAGAAACGCAGCCGCAGGGGTTATCAAACCTGGTGCATTGGGTAGAAGAAGCTTCCCAGAGTTTTCAGTTTAATCACGAAGTACTGCAATCATCGGTACAACATATCGAGCAGGGTATTGCGGTACTGGATCGCAATCTCAGTATGTTGGCCTGGAATGAACGGTATCTGGAGCAATTCCATTATCCGCCTGGCTTTGTAAAAGTGGGCATGCCCATAAAAGATTTACTCCAATACAACGCGGATCGGGGCTTGCTGGGTAATTCAGAGAACATTGCGGAAGAAATCAATAAACGCATTCGCTACATGGCAGAAGGCAGTCGCTACAAATATGTGCGCAAACAAAATGACGGCCGGGTAATTGAACTCAACGGCAGTCCACTGCCAGGCGGCGGATTTGTAACAACCTACAGCGACATCACTGAATATATGCGAATTCAGGAAGAACTCGAAAATGCCAAGTCGGAGTTAGAAGCTCGCGTAGTAAGACGCACAAAACAGCTTGAACAGGCTAAATTGGAAGCCGATAAAGCGAATGAAAGTAAGACCAAGTTTCTGGCAGCAGCCGGCCATGACTTGATGCAACCGTTTAATGCTGCCACTTTATTTGCATCAATGCTGGCTCAGAAAACCACGGGTTCGGCACTGCAATCGCTAAGTGAAGGGCTGGTGAATTCGCTCAATAGCGCTGAGTCATTGCTATCAGCGCTCCTGGATATGACCAAGTTGGAAACCGGGCGCCTCACCGCACAAAAAACCGATTTTAAGCTGGATGACATGTTGGCTGGATTGTGTCAGGAATTTGCATTGATATGCGAGCAAAAGTCCCTGAGCTTGCGTTATGTGCCTACGCAATTGGTTATTCACTCCGACCCCAAATTACTGCGAAGAGTGATTCAAAACCTGTTGTCGAATGCTGTTCGCTATACCCAGCAAGGAACAGTGTTAATTGGCGCCCGGCGCCGGGGTAACCACGCGGCAGAAATTTGGGTGGTAGATACTGGCCCCGGTATTCCTGAACATCAGCAAACCGAAATTTTTAACGAATTCCACCAATTAGACGTTCACCAAAATCAGGGACTCGGGCTGGGATTAACCATTGTAGATAAGATCAGCCATTTATTGGGCCATAATGTGGCACTAAAATCCGTACCAGGTAAAGGTACGCGTTTTAGTGTCAATGTTCCCCGCTCCCACCAGCGATTAGTATCACAGCGCAACACGCGCTCGGCAGAATTATCAGAGAGTGCTCAACTGCTGGCTGGCAGAAACGTGCTTATTATTGAAAACGACGAACAAATCAGCATCGCAATGACCCGTCTGTTAGAAGACTGGGGCGCGCACGTGTGGGCAAGCCGTAGTTTCGAGGAAGCAAAATTGGTGAGCATAGTGCCTGATTTTATGATGGTTGATTACCATTTGGATCATGGCGAAACGGGTATTCAGGCCGCGACCCGGCTGAGGGAGCATTGGAATGAGAACGTGCCGGGGATCCTGAACACAGCAAACCGCCATGATGGTGTACGGGACGAAGCCAGAGATGCGGGATTACTGTATTTACCCAAACCGCTTAAACCCGCAGCATTGAAGCGATTATTAAAGCAATCGAAACTGCTGAATGGATAATAATCGATTATAAAGAACGAACGGTTTTAACTGCCCCGTGCGAGGAAATTTGTTCAAAGCTGTTCAATGCCGCTTGTGCGTGTTCTTTCATGAGCGCTTCTGCACGTGCACCTTGTCCACTTGCAATGGCCTGAACAATGGCGTGATGTTGCTGATGAGCATAATACAAGCGCTTGTATTCGCGTTCAGTTTGTTCAGGATTAAAGACCAGCGCATTCACTGACGCCATGGGTAAATGTTCATTTATTTGCAACGCCATTGCGATTGCATTGTTTTGACTCCCTTGTACCAGACAATCGTGAAACCGTCGGTTTATCTCAACATAATCCTGAATCTTTTCTTCGTTAAAATAGCGCTCCTTAAACAACTCGTCACCCTCTGTGAGGCATTGTTTTAGTGTATCGAGAACATTGTCAGACAACCCTTTTTCAACAATTTGTCGAGTTGCAAGCCCTTCCAGCGCACCACGCACCTCAACCGCGTCGGCTATTTCATCCCCGCTAACCAGCCTGACCTGATATCCGCGTCTGGGCAATTTGGTAATTAAGCCTTCTTGCTCCAACGCCCTAAAAGCAATGCGAACCGGCGTACGTGATACGCCAAGCATATCGGCGGTTGGGATCTCAGCCAATCTGTCTCCTTGCTGTAGTGCGCCAGACAGGATCTTATCCCGCAATATGCTCAACACGGCATGTTTATCTTTATTCATATGTGTTTTTCTCATTCCTGTTAACCCGAAAACCCACAGGGTTAATACCCGCGTATTTTGCGGTGTAATACGGCTGCATACAAGCCATTAGCTGTCTGTAAATGGATCCAAAATAGAACAATATTTATCAAATTAAGCTTCATTTTACCTAACCAGACCAATAATTGGATCCAATACCAGTAAAAATGGTGGAAACAAACCATTAACATTGCTAAATTGGATCCAATTTAACAATGTAACGATCGGACAGGATCTCATCCATGAGCCATTTTATTCGCAATACCTGGTACGTTGCGGCGACCAGTGATGAAGTAAAACCTAACACGCCTCTGGGCCGAACCCTATGCAACATTCAAATTGCCTTTTTTCGTGACAGTAAACAACATATCCAGGCGGTTGAAGACTTCTGCCCACACCGGGGAGCCCCATTATCTCTGGGCTATGTAGAAGGTGACAACCTGGTTTGCGGTTATCATGGGTTACAAATGGGAAGCAATGGTAAAACCCAAAGTATGCCGAGTCAGCGAGTGGAGCACTTCCCCTGTATAAAGCAAATCCCTGTGGTGGAACGCTACGGTTTTATTTGGATTTGGCCGGGAGAGCACGACAAGGCAGATCCATCGTTAATTCCGGAATTAACCTGGGCATTGGATCCAAAATGGGCTTATGGCGGTGGTGTTTATTACATCAAATGTGATTATCGACTAATGATCGATAACTTAATGGATCTCACTCACGAGACCTACGTTCACGCCACCTCCATTGGGCAAAAAGAAATTGATGAAACCCCGGTGAAAACCACCATGGAAAACGGACAGGTTGTCACCAGCAGATATATGGAAAGCATCCTGCCACCCCCTTTCTGGCAACAGGCGTTAGCAGCCAACGGCCTGCCAACCGACCAATTAGTTGATCGCTGGCAGATTTGTCGCTTTGACCTACCTAGCCATGTGATGATTGAAGTTGGTGTGGCGATGGCTGGAAATGGTGGGTATTCCGCGCCAGATGCCCTAAAAGCCGGCAGTATTGTGGTTGACTTTATCACCCCAGAAACCGACGGCACCATGTGGTATTTCTGGGGCATGGCACGTAACTTTAAAGCAAACGATGAACAACTAACCTCTGCCATTCGCGAAGGTCAGGGCAACATTTTTGCTGAAGATCTTGAAATTTTGGAACGTCAGCAACAGAACCTTGACAAGTTCCCTGATCGCCAGTTGCTCAAGCTCGATATTGATGCCGGCGGTGTTCAGGCAAGACGTTTGATTCAACGAGCCATGAAACAAGAAGATACCCGTGTAAATAAGGAGACTGCATAACATGATGATGGTGCGCGTTATACAAAAGCAGTTAATTTCACAGCGTGTTTGTTTACTTACGTTAGCACGTGAAGACAGCCTCCCCTTACCAACATGGCAACCTGGTGCACATATCGACGTATTTCTGCCTGACGGGATGATTCGGCAGTATTCGCTGTGTGGTTCTCTAAACGCGGCTACGTATAGTATCGCTGTGCAACTGGAGCCTGCAGGTAAAGGGGGTTCGCGGTATATTCATGACTCGCTGGCGTGCGGAGCAAGTATCGGGATCAGCGAGCCTCGTAATCACTTTCCGCTTACCGATTCTGATACACCCTGCGTGTTTATGGCGGCGGGCATTGGTATAACGCCTTTTATACCAATGATGGAACAGTGTCTGCGCCACAATCGCTCATTTACGCTGTATTACGCCATTGCTCATCAGCAGGATAATTTGCTAAGTGATGTATACCGTGACATAGAAAACGTACATGTCCACAACAAGGCCGTAGAAGGCGAGCGATTAAACATTAGTCAGATACTTCATGACACACCACAAAACAGTGATATTTTTGTGTGTGGTCCGGCTGGCTTTATTAGTGACGTGTTGGAAACGGCGGCGCAAAAAGGCATAAGTGCTGATCGTCTTCATCGGGAATATTTCTCTGCCGCTCCTATCGATCACACTAGCGATGGAAGTTTTGAAATTGAAATAGCCAGCACCGGTCAGATTGTAAAAGTAGCTAAACATGAGTCTATGCTAGAAGCACTTGAAGATAATGGCTTTTTCGTTCCGGTTTCCTGCGAGGAAGGGGTCTGTGGTACCTGTATTACCCCCCTGCTTAATGGCGAAGCCGATCACCGGGATGTGTTTTTAACCGATGAGGAAAAGGCCCAAATGAACAAGATTGCCGTTTGCTGCTCCCGTGCCAAAAGTCCGCGATTGCTGATTGACTTGTAAAAAGGTTACTCCTGGCTCTGCCGCCGATATGCAGCAGGGCTGGTACCTACTTTTCGCTTAAAAAACTTATTAAAATAGCCCGGATCGGAAAAGCCCAATCGCTCTGCTATTTCTGCCACTGGCATATCGGCGAACACCAAATAACGATTGGCTTCGTTAAGTAGTACTTTGTGTATCAGGGCCAGCGCATTTTCGCCGGTTTGCTCACGGCAAATTTGATTTAAATGCGCCTGACTAACCCGTATCTCATTCGCGTACCAGCTAACCTGATGGTACTGGGTAAAGTGCCGTTCAATCAGTTGCTGAAATTGCCGGACTTTTCGTTCAGATTTTGACAGGTTGGATTCTTCCTTGTTGTCTGTGCGAGCGCGAAGTAACCAGATCAATAACTGCTGCAACAATGCCTGAAACATGGCTTCCTGATAAATAGCAGGTTGATTCGCTTCCTGCTGGAGCAGATTGCACAGTTGTGTCACGTAGTCTCTATCGGTGTCGGGAATGGCAGTGATAAACGGCTGATCAACTCTGCGGTGCAAACCCAGACTACTCAGGACTTGCTGCAACATAGGACTTGCCACCGACAAAACAACCCCCTGTGACTCAGCCTGCCAATCGAAGCCGTGCATGACCCCCTCAGGGATAACAATCACCACGGGAGCTGCGCGTTTGTACTGTTGCGTGTCCAGCCGCACTTCAACTCCCCCCTCTAATACAACAAACAGTTGCGTTATTTGCCGGTGGCGATGAGGCTGAATAGTCCAGTTATGCTGTTCACTGCGCTGCACCAACGCTTCGCAATACAGCAGTGTATGTGGAGCAAAAGCACCGTCTTCACCGTAAAAGTCAACAAACTCAAGATTCCCAAACATTTTTATTACAATCTACAAAATACACCACCAAATAACTAATTTACCCCTTATAAAGATTAAAAATCTACATAAAATACCATTCAAGAAATAAAAAAGGGGCTTCCCATGAACTGGAAAAAACAAGATTACGACGATATCCCGGGCACGTATGTGTTCGACGGACAACGCGCGCATCCGGCTTACGCCATTAATAAGTTGTTGTTTACCTTTAATGACCAGGCCTGTCGCGATGAGTTTGACGCTGACCCAGCCGCCTATTGCGACAAATTGGGTGTTACCGGCGACTTCAAAAAAGCCGTGTTGGAACAGGACTTTCTGGGGTTACTTCGCATGGGCGCCAATATCTACTTTTTGGCGAAAATGTGTGTACCACGCGGTGTGTCCGTTCAGGATGCAGGGGCTGCCTTTCAGGGGATCACCACCGCTGAGTTTCAGCAAAAACTATTAGACAAAGGCAATGGTCTGGAAGCAATCCTGGCCAAAAGAGGAGATTACTGGAATGGCTAAAATTATTGGTGGAATTACCAGTTCGCATATTCCTGCAGTAGGTAACGCAATTTCTCAGGGGATCACTCAGGAGCCATACTGGAAGCGTTTTTTCGACGGTTATGGTCCAGCCAAAGACTGGCTTGCTGAAGCGAAGCCTGATCTGGTGATTGTGGTGTATAACGATCACGGGCTGAACTTTTTCTTAGACAAGGTTCCCACCTTTGCGCTGGGTTGTGCCGACATCTATGAAAACGCTGATGAAGGTTGGGGTTTAAAACCGGTACCTTCATTTACCGGTGATGCGAAGCTGTCGTGGCACCTGGCACAATCGCTGGTTGAACAGGAATTTGATATTTGTACCTGTCAGGAAATGAAAGTTGACCATGGCTTTGTTAACCCGATTCGCGCGTTATTTGGCGATCAGGAACCCTGGCCGGTAAAAGCTATTCCGCTGGCAGTGAATACCGTTCAGCACCCGGTGCCTAGCGCCGCTCGCTGTTTGAAGTTAGGTAAAGCACTGGGTAAAGCACTCGAATCTTACCCGGAAGATATGCGTGTAGTGATTCTGGGAACGGGTGGGATGTCTCACCAGTTACAGGGTGAGCGTGCAGGTATCATCGATGTGGAATTTGATTTGGAATGCATGGATAAAATTGCGACGGATCCAGAATGGATGACGCAATTCAGCAATGCCGACATTATCCGCAGAGCGGGAAGTGAAGGGATTGAAACCATTATGTGGTTAGTGATGCGCGGCGCGTTAAAAGATGACGCCAAAGTGATTCACAAACACTACCATGCCCCCATTTCCAACACAGGTGCGGGTGTACTGGTACTTGATAACCAGTAAACCGGACTCACTGACCGGTGCCCCGGTCAGTGACTTTCATCGTTATTCATCATTTGCTTAAATAGCACGCCTGCCTTGGTGCGATTGATCACTTCCAGCTTGCGCAGTACCGCTGACACATGTTGTTTTACGGTTGATTCAGAAATATCTAATTCGTAGGCAATTTGTTTATTCAGCAAGCCATCTGCCATCATTTTTAACACTTTAAATTGATGCGGCGTTAACTGTGCCAGTTTATCGGCAAAGGCTTTATCGTGCTGATTTTCTAACTGCGTAATGGCATCGTTGATATTGGCCGGTAGCCATTGTTCACCGTCGAGCACTTTATTCACTGCATCGGCAATTTGCGGTAAAGGCGTGGATTTTGGAATGTAGCCACTGGCCCCCAGGTCGATGGCCCGCCGAATAAGTGTAGGATCTTCCTCGGCTGAAACAATCACCACTAACACACTGGGGAATTGGGTTCGTAGCTCGGTTAACCCGGTCAGCCCGTCGTTGCCCGGCATATTCAAATCTAAAAACACCAGTTCAATTTCATCGTGTTGCCCTACCGCCTCGTAGGCTTCGGAAAAGCTGGCCACTTCCAGAATATTGTTGCCTACGATATCCACCAGCGCCTGCCGCATGGCTGCACGAAACAAAGGATGATCGTCTGCAATTAAAATACTGGTATCCACCGGATTACTCTTTTTTGTTTAATTTTAAACAGTTTACAGGAAAAAAATCTGAAATTGACAACGAACTTCCCTGCTTACTAATTGCGTTATGCCGTGAACGACAAAGTCAGCCAGGGGATATCCCATGGCTGACTCGTATTCTGTCGTTAATTCGCTTAAATTAGAAGCGATAGCCAACGGTTAACTGCACGGTCATTGGGTCGCCATAGTAACCAATCAGCGTGGTATCACCACCCAGTCCAGGGCCGTAGCTACCGTCTTCGTTACGGGTAACGAAGTCATAACCACCTACCAGGTACTCTTCGTCGGTCAGGTTCTTGGCGTGAATACCGCCGTACCAGTTGCCTTCCACACTTTCCCAGTTCACGCTCAGGTTCACCATACCATACGCATCCTGTTTGATTAGGTCGCTGGTTTCAAACAGCAAATAATCATCGCGATAGTAGTAGTTAGCATTGAATGTAAACAAGCCCATATCGGTATCAAGATGATATGTAGCGGCCATGTTCAAGGTGTTCTCAGGCGTACTTGCCAGGCCAATCAGTGGCGGTACCGCGTCGTTCTTTTTAATTTCAAAATCAATGAAACCGTAAGCCGCAGACAGAGTCAGATTGTCGGTAGCAACGTAAGTTAACTCAACTTCCACCCCTTTTGCAGCCGTTTCTGCTGCGTTACGCAGACGTTGCTCTAACGCAGTAGGATCGTCGCTACCACCTTCAATACCAATGTACTGACGATCTTTGTGATCGTAAGAAAACAAGGTCACGTTAGCACGGAAGCTTTCTGTTACGTCACTCTTTATACCCAACTCATAAGAGTCTACCACTTCCGGATTCACACCCGGTTCGTTAATGGTGGCACGTGGGTTAAAGGTACCTGATTTAAAGCCCTGGGAGTAACTGGCGAAAATCATGGTGTCATCAGACACGGTGTATTCCATGCCCAGACGCGGCGTAAATCGCGACCAACTTTGTACTGCAGGCGAATCCAGCGTACCGTCGCCGTCGCTGTCTGAACCCAGCACCTGTGGAGTTAACTGCCCATCAGGACGCACATAGCCAGGGATCCAGCCTGAGTATGGATACACGTTGGCAAAAATCAAACCGTTGAATACGGTAGCTTGTTTTTCTTCGTCGGTGTAACGCGCCCCCACTGATACAGACAGGTCGTTAGTAATGTCGTAGTTCAACTGACCATATACCGCCCAGCTTTCACTGTTGTTACAGCCAGATACTTCGCGGGTTAAACCTGGTACACCAAACGCGGCACGGCCAAGGAAACCCAGGATAGCGTCGAAATTACCACAGGACTCACCGTCGTAAAGGTAAACACCACTTACGAAAGAGTAATTATCACCTTTCAGGTTTGCCTGAATTTCATGGGTATCATTGCTGTCGTCATACTCGGCCGGTACGTCAAAGATGTCCAGCGGCGTGTTGTCAAAATCGATGTTGGTGGGTGAATAGCTTTCGCGGTGTGACCCCACGTATTTCAGTTCTACGTTGTCGCTTAAATCATAGCGCAATAACCAGTTATATCCTTCCAGCTCTACTTTGTTCCAGGTAGGCAAACTGGTGTATGAATCGAATTTCGATTTCGGTACTGGCGCATCAGTTAATAAACTGGGCAGTAAGCGATACCCGCCTTTAGCGTTTGAGGTATCCTCGGTTTTATCCCAGCCTAAACGGAAAAACAGCTCGTCGGTAATGTGTGCTTCTAATGTTAAACGCGCTGCCCACAGGTCTTTGTTATAGTTTTCTTTATCCTGACCTTCCAGCGCGCTTTCCAGGTATTCCCCATAACCATCGCGGGTCAGATTGGCGTAGCCAAATCCCAGGTATACTTTGTCGTCAACCAACGGATACTGTCCAGTGAGTTTTACGTCTTTACGCGCGTAGTTACCAATTGTGCCTTCGATATTCAGGGTGGGATCACCGGTCATGTCTTTGGTTACGTATTTAACCGCCCCACCTATGGTATTTTTACCGTACAGGGTGCCCTGCGGCCCGCGCAGAATTTCTATGCGCTGTACGTCCAGCAAATCCAGTACTGCACCCTGAGGACGGGCAATGTACACATCATCCACATAAATCCCTACGCCGGGCTCGTAACCCCAAAGTGGATCCTGTTGACCCAAACCGCGAATAAACGCAGTCAGTGTAGAGTTTGTACCACGGCTGGTTTGCAATGTGGTATTCGGTGAAAATTGTTGTACTTCTGTTAAAACGCTAATGCCTTTAGATTCCAGTTCAACTGCGCCGATAGAGGTAATCGCTACCGGCACTTCCTGTAAACTTTCTACCGTTTTACGAGCAGTAACTTCAATTTTTTCCAGCTTGCCCTTGCTTTCGTCAACATTACTGTCTTGTGCCAGCGCGCCAGTGCTGCCAAGGCATGCCAGTGTAACGGCCGTTGCACAGAGCGTGCGGGTGAAACCATTTGTGTGTACAGAAGTGTGTTTCATAAGGTGTCCCTTTTATTGTTTAATTCAGTGTTCATGTTGTCTGAAGGGTGCGGTCGTTAATTACTGTAGAGACTTTTAACATTTTCGTAACTAGTACCATCGTACTATGGGCAGAATGGGATTATCAGGCCAAACTTTGCCTACTTTCTGAAGATCTGCGGTCACAGAATCTAATTAAAGGAAAGTAACATTATGTTGAGTTTACTAGGACTCGTCGGTGGACTTGGGTTATTGATAGTGCTGACAATTCGCGGGATGAACCTGTTTATTGCAGCACCGCTTTGCGCCCTGATTGTTGCACTGACCAGCGGATTACCGGTATTTACCGGCGACGCGAATTTTGTGGCCACGTACATGAGCGGGTTTGCCAACTTTATTGCAGCCTGGTTTTTCATGTTCTTGCTTGGGGCCATTTTCGGCAAATTCATGGAAGATACCGGT
The DNA here is from genome assembly GCF_047290655.1 of Alteromonas sp. AMM-1. Classification (NCBI taxonomy): domain Bacteria; kingdom Pseudomonadati; phylum Pseudomonadota; class Gammaproteobacteria; order Alteromonadales; family Alteromonadaceae; genus Alteromonas; species Alteromonas sp. AMM-1. The sequence continues at coordinate 17,713 of NZ_JBLBUE010000052.1, forward strand.
GCTGCTGATGCCGTTGCACGGTGGATAGTAGGCAAACTGGGATTTAAGCACGCGGTTCTTGCCGTGGTGCTGGCCTGCGCCATTCTTACCTATGGCGGTGTAAGTCTGTTTGTTGTTGCCTTTTCTGTGTACCCCATGGCCGTCAGCCTGTTTAAAGACGCTAACCTGCCCCGCCGGTTTATCCCGGCCACCATGGCGTTTGGCTCGGTAACCTTTACGATGACCTCGGCAGGTTCACCGGAAATCCAAAACTGGATCCCAATAAAATACCTCGGCACGTCCCCCTTTGCAGCCTGGGAAGTCAGCTTAGTAGTCGCTATTTTCATGGCAACCTTCGGCTACTGGTGGCTAAAGCGTATGATTGGCAAAGCCATAGCAAAAGGCGAAGTATTTGAAGCCCGCGAAGCCGACCCTAAAGTACCCATGCGCGATCTGCCCCATCCGCTTACCGGTGTAATTCCGTTAATCGTTGTACTGGTATTAAGCTTTATGCTGCACGATTCACTGGCTCAACTGGCGTTGATTGTGGCGCTTGGCGGCGGTGTGCTTACGCTCATGGTAATTAATTTTCAGTACTTCCACGATTTATCCAAAGCCATTAACACAGGTACAACCGGCGCGTTAGTTGCTATAGGCAATACCGCCGCCGTAGTGGGTTTTGGTGCCATTGCAAAATCAACCTCGGCATTCCAGTCTACTGTTGAAGTGATGACCAATATTCCAGGCAATGAGCTCATTGGGGCTGCGATAGCCGTGAGTGTGATAGCGGGATTAACCGGCTCTGCGTCGGGTGGACAGGCTATTGTGCTGCCGTTGATCGGACAACATTACATTGACAAGGGCGTAGAGCCTGAGCAATTACACAGAATTGTGTCGATTTCATCAGGTGCACTGGACTCTTTACCGCATAATGGTTACGTTGTAACCACGATTCGCGCAATCTGCCATGAAACTCACAAAGCGGCTTACGGCTCGGTTGCCGCGCTGACTGTTGTGGTGCCGCTGTTAGGTTTGGCAATGGCCATTGCGTTGTTCAGTATTTTTTAGGAGTAATACATGGCAAGGACTCTTGCACTTTGTTTTGCCTTGTTGCTAAGCGCGTGCAGCATTGCCGCGCCCACTGCTTCTGAGCCACTGTTAACCACTAAACAGCGGTTCACCTTACCCACTTATAAAACCGTGGGCGGGCGCACAATAAAACAGTTACAAATCGGCTGGGAAAGTTACGGCAAACTCAACGCCGCTAAAGACAACACCGTATTAGTCACGCATTATTTTTCTGCCACCTCCCACGCTGCCGGTAAATACCACCCGGAAGATGCTGCTGCGGGTTATTGGGACGCCATTATCGGCCCTGGTAAGGCTATTGATACCAATCGCTATTTCGTAATAAGTGTAGATAGCCTGGTGAACCTTAATGTATACGACGAGAATGTGATCACCACCGGGCCAGCGACCATCGATCCGGATACCGGCAAACCTTATGGGTTAAACTTTCCGGTAGTTACCATCAAAGATTTTGTGAATGTACAAAAGGCCGTGTTGGAAAGCCTGGGCATAAAGCAATTGCACGCTGTAATTGGGCCATCAATGGGGTCTATGCAAGCCATTGAATGGGCAGCAAGCTACCCTGAATGGGTACCGCGAATGATTTCGGTAATTGGTACCGGCGATAGCGACGCATGGACTACTGCGGCACTTGAGCAATGGGCCATCCCTATTCGTCTCGATAAAAACTGGGCAGAGGGCAACTATTACAATGGCACGCCTCCTACCGACGGGCTGGCCGCTTCGTTAATGCTAATCACACAGCAGGCTTTAACACCAGTATTTTTCAATCAACAGGGTACAGCGTTACACTATCATCCGCTGGAAACCGGCCCACTCAACAGCATTACCCAACAGCATTCCATTGTAAAATGGCTCGATGAACGCGCGCGTAGCCGGGCAGCTAAGATGGATGCTAACCATCTGTTGTATCTGGTGAGAGCCTGTCAGCTGTTTATGGCTGGCCACGGCGACAACCTGAAGCAAAGCCTGGCAGCAGTGGAAGCCAAAAGCTTGTTTTTACCTGCCAGTACCGATTTACTGCTTATGCCGTACATGGCAGAAAAAGCCCACAAACAATTATTGGAAAATGGCAAAGACAGTCGCTATACCGAATTGTCTGGCCAGCTAGGACACCTTGAAGGCGTGCTGCGTATTGCTGAACAAGCCGACACTATTCAAGCGTTTCTACAGTATTAGGACACTGACATGCAAAAATTAACTTATGCTCTTATCGGTGCGGCACTCTCTACGTCTGCCTATTCAGTGCTGGCAAAAGACAAATTGCCCGCGCTCAATCTGGACACGCAGCACATTACCGTATCCGGACTTTCGTCTGGTGGATACATGGCCACGCAGTACCACATTGCCAACAGTGATAAAGTAGTTGGCGCAGCAATGATCGCCTCTGGCCCCTATTACTGTGCACAAAACGACATTGGTATTGCGCTGGGACAGTGCGTTAACAAAGTGGATGCGCCGATTGATGTTAAAGCGCTGAGTGCGCAGGCTCAGCAATGGGCCGATTCGGGAGCTATTGCCCCGTTGGAAGGGTTAAAAAACAGTCAGGTATGGATGCTACATGGCACCGCCGATACACGTGTTAACAGTGCTGTAAATAATGCACTTTACGCCCAGTATCAACAGTGGGTGCCTGGCACGCAATTAACCTATGTGAATGATCAGCCATTTGCCCACGTATTCCCAACGCTGGAGCAAGGCGGAAGCTGCACTGATTCTGCTTCACCCTACATTGGCCAGTGTGAATACGATGCAGCCGGCGAATTGCTCAATGCCCTGCTTGGCGAATTAAACGCACCAGACGACGAATTAACAGGCTCGGTAGTCTCTCTGGATCAACAGGCCATTGCTGGAGACAATGCCAGCACCTTGGGCGACACCGCTTATGCATATATTCCAGCTGATTGTGCCGCCGGTGAAGCCTGCCGCATTCACGTGAGTTTCCATGGCTGTAACCAATATGCCGATGCAGTAAAAATGGCCTATGTTGAGCAAACTGGCTTAAACCAATGGGCTGACGACAACCAGATTGTAGTACTGTATCCACAAACGAAAAAATCACTGCTGATGCCCATGAACCCCCAAGGGTGCTGGGACTGGTGGGGTTACACAGGTGATCAGTATGCCACCAAAAACGGGCCGCAGCTCAAAGCAGTAGACGCCTTAATTTCTCATCTTGCCAAACACTAAGGATGTTTCATGTCTTCGTATAATGTTTTTATTACCGGTGGTGCCAGCGGCATCGGCTTAGGCATTGCCGAGCTTTTGGCGGCCAAAGGTCATCATATTCTGATAGCCGACATTAACCTTGAAGCGGCGACGGCTGCTGCTGA
>NZ_JBLBUE010000053.1:0-20923 GCF_047290655.1 Alteromonas sp. AMM-1
AATGCGCTAGGTGCCTTGTGCGACCAGGCTGCGGCAGGGGAAGATTACAGCGAACTGTTTGCTGAACTGGATAAAACAGTCAATGGCATTGCAGCAGAACTGCATGCACAGTTGCCAGGTTTTAACTTTGACGGAATCAGCAGCTTCATCACAACGCATCTTAACGCACTGAATAAACAGCTTCAGGGTATTGCGCTGCTGGGCTGTTCACCTGATCCGGTAACCGCCGGGATCATGAGCCTGGGCGAATACATCAGTGTTAATTTATTTAGCGCTATCCTCACCGCCAAAGGTGTAAGTAATACCATTATTGATCCGGTGAAATATATTCTTGCCGAAGGTGATTATCTCGACAGTATTGCCGATGTGGCGCTGAGTAAAGCGCGCTTCAGCGATGTAAATACCGATGGCAGCGAGTTGATCATTATGCCAGGGTTTGTGGCAGCAAATGACGCAGGCGAAAAAGTCACGTTAGGCCGTAACGGCTCGGATTACTCAGCCGCTGTGCTGGCTGCGTGTATCGATGCTGATTGCTGCGAAATCTGGACTGACGTAGACGGCGTATACAATGCTGATCCAAATCAGGTCGAAGGGGCAGTACTGCTGGATAAACTGACCTACCAGGAAGCCATGGAACTCTCGTACTTTGGCGCCAAAGTTCTGCATCCGAAAACCATTGGTCCAATCGCTCAGCATCATATTCCGTGTTTAATTAAGAATACATTGAATCCAAGCGCTCCGGGTACGCTTATCAGCAATGAAGCCAGTACCCAGTGGACCAGCGTGAAAGGGATATCCCAGTTGGATAACATCGCCATGTTCAACGTTGCAGGTCCGGGCATGAAAGGCATGGTGGGCATGGCAAGTCGCGTATTTGAGGTCATGTCTAACGCCCATATCTCCATTAGTCTGATCACGCAGTCCAGCTCTGAGTATTCCATCAGCTTCTGTATTCACAGCAAAGATGCGCTGCGCGCACAAAGCCTGCTGGAAGATGCCTTTGCACTGGAATTACAGAACCAGTTGCTGGATCCGATTGAAGTGCGTCACGACCTTGCTATTGTCACTCTGGTGGGGGATGGCATGCGTCACACCAAAGGACTGGCAGCGCGCTTCTTTAATGCGTTAGCGCAGGCCCGTGTAAATAACATCGCAATCGCCCAGGGGTCGTCTGAGCGTTCAATTTCTACGGTAATTGAAGCCAAACGCGCTAAAAAAGCGGTAAAAGTGATTCACCAGAACTTTTTCTCGGATCGCCATACACTGGATATTTTCCTGATTGGCTGCGGTGTGGTGGGTGCTGAACTGCTTGCACAGATTGCCAGACAGCAACCCGTGCTGCTGAAACGCAACATTCAGGCTCGTGTGTATGGTATTGCCAATAGCCGTAAGCTGTTACTTAGCAGCAATGGTATCGATGTGTCTGCCAACTGGCAGGCTGAGCTGGCTGAATCTCAGGACCAGTTCTCGGTTGAGCGTTTGCATGAGTTTGTGAACAACAATGCATTGGTGAATCCGGTCATTGTGGATTGCACCAGCAATGCGGCTATCGCCAGCCAGTATGTGGATATGATGGAAAATGGGTTCCACGTTGTCACGCCGAACAAAAAGGCTAACACTGACTCGCTGGCTTACTACAAAAAATTACGCAAAACGGCGCTGCAAACCAATCGTCAGTATTTGTACGAAACCACCGTTGGAGCGGGCTTGCCGGTAATCGACAACCTGCAAAAGCTGTTTATTGCCGGTGACGTACTGCATCGCTTTGAAGGTATTCTGTCGGGCAGTTTGTCTTATGTGTTTGGTAAGCTGGAGGAAGGCATGAGCCTGTCTGAGGCAACCGGCACCGCGAAGGCAAACGGTTTTACTGAGCCGGATCCGCGTGACGACCTGAGTGGTATGGACGTGGCCCGTAAACTGCTGATCATGGCGCGTGAAGCCGATCTGGAGTTAGAGCTGAAGGATATTGAGATTGAATCGGTATTGCCGGCCGGGTTTGCCGAAGATTGCGACGTGGCATCATTTATGGATCAATTACCCCAGCTTGATGCAGATTTTGCCGAGCGGGTTGCTAATGCGAAAGCAGACGGTAAAGTACTCAGATACATTGGCTCCATTGAAGGTGACAAATGTAAGGTAATGATCAAGGCGGTACCGGTTTCACACCCCTTGGCAGCAGTAAAAGACGGTGAAAACGCCCTGGCGATTCACAGTGACTATTATAATCCAATCCCTTATGTTATTCGCGGGTACGGCGCTGGCGCTACCGTAACAGCAGCAGGGGTATTTGCCGATATTCTTCGCACAATGCCGTGGCGGCAAAATGCACATTAATCGGTTTTGAGAGCAGCAAACATGAAAACAACCAGAGCGTACGCCCCGGCATCCATAGGCAATGTCAGCCTGGGATTCGATGTATTGGGCGCGGCCTTACAACCTCTTGATGGGAGTTTGTTAGGCGATGAAGTCATCGTTAGTGATGCCGATGAATTCGGCCTGTCTGTGGCGGGTGTATTTGCCCATAAGTTGCCAGCCGATCCTGACGATAACATTGTAAAAGACTGCTATATTCATTTTGAAAAAGCCATGCAGGCTAAAGGGCTGGCGGTAACGCCAGTACACATGACACTACTGAAGAGTCTGCCAATTGGCAGTGGGCTGGGATCCAGTGCGAGCTCGATTGTAGCTGCATTTCATGGCCTTAATGAACACTTCGGTCGTCCATTCGATAAAACCACGCTGTTAACCATGATGGGTGAGCTGGAAGGACAAATCAGCGGCAGTATTCACTACGATAACGTTGCGCCATGTTACCTGGGTGGTATGACCCTAATGACCGGTCAGCAAGACCAGGTAACGGTGTCGTTACCAGTTGTGAAAAGCTGGTATTGGGTGGTGTGCTATTCGGGTATCAGTGTGTCCACATCGGCCGCGCGTAATATTTTGCCAAAAGAAATTTCAATGGCGAATACGTTAACCTTTGGTCGTCAGTTGGGTATTTTCGTACACGCATTGTATAACGATGATTACGCGCTGGCTGCCAGTGTAATGCAAGACGTCATTGCTGAGCCGTATCGCAAATCGCTGTTGCCGGCATTCGATGAAGCACGCGCTTACAGTATGGGTAATGGCGCCCTGGCGTTTGGTATTTCGGGTTCAGGCCCAACGGTATTTGCTGTGTGCGATGATTACCGCAAAGCCAATGACATTTCGGGCTGGCTAAGCAAGCACTATATCCAGAACGAAGATGGCTTTAGCCACGTATGTCGTATTCCTGCACAGGGTGCAGGTTCTCAGCAGGAACAAGAGTAAGGTAGAGTAACAGTGCAATTGGTAAATTTAAAAGACGCAAGTGAACAGGTGTCATTTGCGCAAGCAGTAAAACAAGGCCTTGGACGCAATCAGGGATTGTTTTTCCCAACTGACATTCCAGTGCTCGACGATATCGATGGCTTATTAGCACTGCCGTTCGCTGAACGCTCTATTAAGATCCTCTCAACCCTGATTGGCAGTGAATTAGGCGAAGAGTTGGTGGCAGATGTCGTGAATACGGCCTTTACCTTTCCAGCGCCGGTAGTGCAAGTGACCGACAACGTATATAGCCTGGAGTTGTTCCACGGTCCTACGCTGGCGTTCAAGGACTTTGGCGGCCGCTTTATGGCGCAGGTGTTATCGCGTATCAGCGACGGTAAACCCATCACTATTCTAACCGCTACCTCGGGTGATACCGGCGCGGCAGTTGCACATGCATTCCACGGTCTGGATAACATCAATGTGGTAATTTTGTTCCCGAAAGGCAAAATCAGCCCGTTACAGCAGAAACTATTTACTACGCTGGGTGATAACATTCACACCGTGGCGATTGAAAGTGACTTCGATGCTTGTCAGGCGCTGGTTAAGCAATCGTTTGACGATCCGGACGTACGCGAAGGATTGCACTTAAATTCTGCCAACTCCATTAACATCAGCCGTTTGCTGGCACAGGTATGTTATTACTTTGAAGCTGTGGCGCAATTGCCTGCTGACAAGCGCGACCAGGTAGTGTTCTCCGTGCCGAGCGGTAACTTTGGTAACCTGACTGCGGGCATGATAGCCAAGACCATGGGCCTGCCGATTAAGCGCTTTATTGCGGCAACGAATCTGAATGATACCGTACCGCGCTACCTGAAGACCGGTGAGTGGGCGCCAAACGCGACCGTAGCGACGATGTCGAATGCTATGGACGTAAGCCAGCCCAATAACTGGCCTCGTATTGAAGCATTAATTGAGCGCGGTTATCTGGATAAGAGTGTGATCCGTGGTGAGTCGGTAGATGAGGAATACACCCAGTTGGCAATGCGTCAGTTGCTGAAAGAGGGCTATACCAGTGAGCCGCATGCGGCGATTGCTTACCGCGCAGTAAGTCACGATTTGGAACCCGGCGAAATTGGCGTTTTCCTGGGCACAGCGCACCCTGCAAAATTCCGTGAAACGGTTGAAAACGTGCTGGGTACACCGCTTAGCCTGCCACAACCTCTGGCTGACTGTGCTAACAAAGAAAGTCTCGAAGCTGAACTGCCAGCTGACTATGCCGCTTTAAAAGCGCATTTGTTTTCTTTGCTAAAAGGCGAGTAATGCCAGGCTGGCAAGACGTTCTCGGGCCGGTAAAGCACGCTGATTTTTTTCAGCAGTTAATGGCCCGTGTTGATGCCGAACGAATGGCGGGTAAAGCAATTTATCCGCCGGCCTCTGATGTATTCAATGCGCTGACTCTCACCCCGTTAGAAGACGTGAAGGTAGTTATTCTGGGTCAGGATCCCTATCACGGTCCAGGACAGGCTCATGGTTTGTGTTTTTCAGTGCTTCCCGGCATCAAAACGCCGCCATCACTGGTAAACATATACAAAGAACTGGCGCAGGATATCGACGGGTTTCGCATTCCGTCACACGGTAATCTAACGCAATGGGCGAAGCAGGGGGTACTGCTACTCAATACCGTACTCACAGTAGAGCAGGGTAAAGCGCACAGTCATGCGAAATGGGGCTGGGAAGCGTTTACCGACGCTGTGATTAAATCGGTTAACGATACCCAACAAGGCGTTGTATTTTTACTTTGGGGTAGTCACGCCCAGAAAAAGGGACAAAACATCGATACGCAAAAGCATTACGTATTGAATGCACCGCACCCGTCACCACTCTCTGCGCACCGGGGCTTTCTGGGATGTGGCCACTTTAGTCAAACCAATGCATTACTCAGTCAGCAAGGCAAACAACCTGTTAACTGGCAGGTATAGACCAACAACGAACACTAAAAAGCAAAACAGCCACAAGGTTTGCACCATGTGGCTGTTTGGTATTTAGCGTACGCCTTCCTCAAAGCTAAGGTCGAAACTTAAATCGATATCGGCCAACTCTTTCTCTAACTGATACCGGTCCTTAATTGCTTCAATCTCTCTCCACTTACGTTTTTTACTTTTGGTTTTGGTAGAACTGTCATCTAAATCGAGCATTTCAAATAGATCTGAAGTATCCACGGAGATCTCCTTATTATTACCGCTAACTACACTGTCAGTGTGTCTTTTTTGACCCCTGACATGTTATGTACCACAGCTACTGTTAAATTAAAATACTTTTATTTACTTTTGATTAACAATTTGTGACGCTGTGATGACAATTCCGTGGTGTTCAGATGATCCGGTTACCCGTAAGTGAAGGCTGGTAACCGGACGTATTGCACATTATTGGAACAAGTTGGACCAGTAATGTTTATTTTGGTGCATTGGCCTGCTTGAAGCGATTAATCAGTTGCTGGGTAGAACTGTCGAACTCATTGCCGCCTGCATCTCCCTGGATGCCTGCTAACACTTGATTTCCCAGAACTTTTCCTAATTCCACACCCCATTGGTCGAAGGAATTAAGCTGCCAGATAACACCTTGAACGAACACCTTATGTTCATACATAGCAACCAACGCGCCAAGTGTGAACGGATCCAGTTTTTCGAACAAAATAGTGTTACTTGGCTTGTTACCCGGCATGGTTTTGTGTTGCGCGAGACGGGTTTGCTCAGCCTTATCCAGGCCTTTACCATTAAGGTCCGCATAGCAGTCTTCAAAGGTTTTACCTTGCATAAGTGCTTGTGCCTGACCAAAGCAGTTTGACGCCAGCATAGCGTGGTGGGTATCGTCCTGGTTAGGCACATTCAGAGGCATCAGGAAATCTACCGGAATTACGCCATGACCCTGGTGAATCAACTGATGGAAGCTGTGCTGACCATTGGTGCCTTCACTGCCCCAGATAATCGGGCCAGTTTCATAATCAATGGCTTCGCCAGCCTGCGTTACCAGTTTGCCATTACTTTCCATGTCCAGTTGCTGCACATAGGCAGGCAAACCGCGCAGGTAGTGATAGTAAGGCAGTAAAACCTGTGACTGGGCATCAAAGAAGTTGCGATACCATACGCCAATGACCGCCAGCAATACGGGTAGGTTTTGCTCTTTCGGGGCCGTTTTAAAATGCTCGTCCATTGCATAAGCCCCTTCCAGCAGGCCTTTGAAATTATCAAAGCCCAGTGCCAGAGAAATAGGCAAACCAATAGCAGACCACAAAGAGTAACGACCACCCACCCAGTCCCACATTGGGAAAATGTTTTCCGCGGCAATGCCAAACTCGGTGGCGGCTTTTACGTTTGAAGACACTGCAACAAAGTGCTTGGCGATGTCTTCCTGGGTGCCACCTTGTTTCAGAAACCAGGCTTTGGCACTCAATGTATTTTGCAGCGTTTCCTGGGTAGAAAATGATTTAGATGACATCACAATTAAGGTGTCTTCATGGTCGCGCTCGCTTAGCACATCATGGATATGGCAACCATCAACGTTAGCAACAAAGTGCACTTGCACTGCGTCGGTGCGGTATGGCTTGAGTGCTTCGGTCATGATTTTGGGGCCCAGGAACGAGCCGCCAATACCAATGGCCACGATATGCTTAATGGCCTTTCCGGTATAACCTTTGTGTTCACCCGAGTGGATGCTATGGGTAAACGCCTTGATTTTGTCCAGCGTAGCCAGTACTTCTGGCATTACGTCCTGACCGTCTACAATGACCGGATTACCTGAAAAGTTACGTAGAGCAGTATGCAGTACTGCGCGTCCTTCTGTGGTGTTAATGGTCTCGCCGTTAAACATAGCAGCTTTTTGCGCATCAACGCCCTGGGCATCTGCCAGGTCAAATAATGCGGCAAGAACGTCATCAGTAATACGGTTTTTTGAATAATCCACGAAAATGCCGCAGGCAGACGCTTGCATGCGCTCAGCGCGCTGAGCGTCACTGGCAAACCAGTCGCGCATATGTGCGCTTTTTACTGACTCAGCCAGGCTGGTGAGCGTTTGCCATTGTGCCGATTGAGTAAGGGTAGTCATACTCTTTTCCTTTGAATCGATGTAATGTGAGACAATGTTAATATTGTATTACAATTTGGCAAGCTTGTCTTTTAACATTGTTTCCAGCTTGTCCTGATCCGCAGCAAAGTTACGAATACCTTCTGCCAGTTTTTCAGTGGCCATGGCATCTTCGTTCATTTCCCAGCGGAATCCTGCTTCGCTTAAACGTTCACCCGGGGCTTCTGTTGCGCCGTTATCAACCAGTTTAGCTTCTACTTCGCCAGCAGTATTTGCCAGTTCTTCTAACAGGTTAGGGCTGATTGTTAAGCGGTCGCATCCGGCCAGCTCAAGTATTTCATCGGTATTGCGGAAACTTGCGCCCATTACAATAGTGTTGTAACCATTGGCCTTGTAGAAATTATAAATACTGGTTACTGATACTACGCCAGGATCTTCGCTGGCTTCGTAGCTGTCTTTTCCTGTGCTCTTTTTGTACCAGTCAAGAATACGCCCTACGAAAGGAGAGATCAGGAATACGCCTGCTTCCGCACAAGCACGGGCCTGTGCAAAGCTGAATAACAGAGTAAGGTTACAGTTTACGCCCTGTTTCTCGAGTACTTCTGCTGCTTTGATGCCTTCCCAGGTAGATGCGATCTTGATCAGGATGCGCGACTTATCGATGCCGGCATCGGCGTACAACTGAACCAAACGCTCTGCTTTAGCAATGGTGGCTGCGGTGTCAAACGACAAACGCGCATCAACTTCGGTAGAAATACGGCCTGGAATAGTGGCGGAGATTTCCTTACCAATTGACACTGCCAGTTTGTCTGCTGCGTCAGTAAGTTGCTGTGCTGGATCGCTTGATTGTTTGGCTGCCCATGCAACAGCTTCGTCAATCAGGCTTGCGTATTGTGGCATGCCCGCCGCTTTCAGCAGCAGCGAAGGGTTGGTGGTGGCGTCAACCGGTTGGTATTTTTTAATGGCTTCAATGTCGCCCGTGTCGGCAACAACGGTAGTAATTTTACGAAGTGATGCTAACTGATTGCTCATGATGTTCCTAATCCTGAATATGCCTGAATATGATAGTGCAGTAATCAACTTTACAGTGTTTGTGCCTGTAACAGCCTACTGTAGGGCGTCATTGTTGACTTATAGTGATATGTTTGACGTTTAGTGTATAACAATCTGGCTGATTGTTTAACCTCTTTGGTGGCGGTCGGATATGTCATTTTTTAACAATCCCAGTACGGTTTTCGTTAACCGGAAAATGCGAACCGTTCAATCGGTTTTACCGGCCCAATTTCTCCCCTGACAATGGTATACTTCGGCTCAAATGTAAGGAGAAATGATGTTAGTTGTAGTATCCCCTGCGAAAAATCTCGATTTTGACACCCAGATACCCGTATCTGAGCATACTCAGCCCGTTTTACTGAGTGATGCCGCTACGTTGGCGCAAGAATGTAAAGCACTGACGCCGGCGGATTTGTCGTCGCTCATGAAAATCAGCGACAAGCTGGCAACGTTAAACGCCAACCGGTTTGCAGAATTTAGCACTCCTTTCACACCGGAAAACGCGCGCCAGGCGTTGTTTGCATTTAATGGTGATGTGTATACCGGTTTGGATGCACACACCTTATCTGCGGACGATATTACCTATGCTCAGCAGCATTTACGTATTTTGTCGGGTTTGTATGGCGTGCTTCGTCCATTGGATCTGATGCAGGCTTATCGTTTGGAAATGGGTACCAGGCTGGCTAATTCGCGTGGTAAAAACCTGTATGAGTACTGGGGTAATACCGTTACCACTGAGGTAAACAAAGCGCTGGCAGCACAGGGCGATAACGTACTGGTTAATCTGGCTTCAAACGAATATTTTAAGTCGGTTAAGCCAAAACAGGTTGATGGCATGATTGTAACGCCGGTATTTAAAGACAAGAAAAATGGTCAATACAAGATCATCAGTTTTTTTGCCAAAAAGGCGCGAGGGTTGATGGCCCGCTATATTATTCAGAATCGCGTTGATGATGTGGCTGGCCTGAAGGGATTCGATACCGACGGTTACTACTACAGCGAAGCGCAAAGCAGTGCAACTGAACTGGTGTTTTTGTGCGAAGAGCAGGTGTAATACCAATTCGCAAAAGCAAAATGAGTGAAAACAAAACAGGCCGCAATCAGCGGCCTGTTTTGTTCAAGCATGCTCAAGCCTGATCAGGGCTTTAGGTGCTCAATAAAATACTGTGTTTTCATAGTTTGCAGGTGCAACGTCGTGCCTTCGCCTTCCGCAATACTATGACTGCGGTTGGGGTACGACATAAATTCAAATTGTTTGTTGTGCTTCACTAACTCATTGATCAGCGCTTCCGTACCCTGGTAGTGCACGTTGTCATCGCCGGTGCCGTGCACCAGTAAAAGCTTGCCTTGCAGATCTTTGGCAAACGTTATGGGCGAGGTTTGTGTGAAGCTATCCGGGTCGGTATTGGGGTTGCCCGAATACCTTTCCTGATAAATTGTGTCGTAATAGCGAATGTCAGCAACCGGTGCCTGGGCAACGCCAACATGGTATTTATCGCCATGGCGGAACAATAAATTCAGCGTTGAACTACCGCCACCTGAATGCCCCCACACGCCAACGCGGCTGGTATCGATTTGCGACCAGCGGGCAGCCATCGCATCCAGCGCATCTGCCTGGTCACGTACGGTAACACTGCCAATCTTTTTATAAATCGACTTGCGCCAGTCGCGGCCTTTCGGTGCGCGGGTACCCCGGTTGTCAACCGACGCCATGATAAAGCCCTGTTGGGTCATCATACTATTCCACAAATAGCTGTTGCCACCCCAGCTGTCCTGCACGGTTGAGCCCCAGGGTTCACCGTATACGTAGAAAATAATGGGATACTTTTTCGTGGGATCCATGTTGGCCGGGAACATGATCCAGCCGTCCAGTTCCATACCATCCTGTGCCGTTACCGTGAAGAATTCATGGGAAGGCAGCTCTTCCTTAGCCAGCAGCGTCTTTAATTCCGCATTGGTGGTGAGCTGTGTAATGGTGCCGTGCCCGTCAGTCTTAATGATTTGGCTGACCGGCGGCTGATTAAACCGGCTGTGGGTATGCATGGCATAACTGGCGTCTTTCGACATGTAATAACGGTTGTTACCCGCAAACGCGTCTGGCGTGATGCGCTCTACCGGTTTGCTACCGTCAAGGGTACCTTTAAATAAAAAGCGTTGTTCAGGGTGATCAGGCGCTGCAGTAAAGTAAAAGCTATTGGTGGCTTCATTCAGCGTAATTAAATCCACAATATCGTAGTTGCCTGGGGTCAGGTCGATGATCTCACTACCGTCGCGGGCGATACGATACAGGTGACGCCAGCCATCGCGTTCGCTATGCCACACAAAGTGACTGCCATCCTGTTCCCATTCAGCTTCGTAAAACCATTCAAGGAAAGCCTCGTCTTTGTCGGTGTAAATGGTGTTGAGCGCGTTGGCCTTCCAGTTAAATAACCGCAGGGTATTGGTATTCTGCGGGCGGTTAACGTCCTGAATTAGTACGGCATCGCTGGTGCCAGCCCAGCTAATGCGCGGAATATAACGATCGCGATTATCACCGGGCAATGCTGCCCAATGGGTTTGTTTGGAGGCCAATTCCACTACACCTACTTTTACCGCTGAGTTTTGCTCTCCCGCTTTCGGGTAGGGAAACTGAGTGAGGGTAGGGTACAGCGTATCGGTGTTGTTGATCATGGTAAAATACTTCACCCCGGACGCATCCAACTGCCAGTAAGCAATATTCTGGCTATCGGGGCTCCAGCGGAATCCATCAGTTATGGTGAATTCTTCTTCGTAAACCCAGTCGAAATTACCATTGATAATGGTGTCGCTGCCATCGGTTGTCAGGGCGGTAACCTGAGGTTTACCCAGCGTTTCCACATAAATATTGTTGTTTCTGACATACGCTATCTTTTGACTGTCCGGGCTGAATTTGGCGAACATCAGGCTGGTTGCTGGCGGCTGCTCACCACCTAACTGATACAATTGGTTGGTGTTGAGGTTTAATACCCAGTAGTCGCCGCGGGTGCGATGACGCCAGACTTTTTGCCCATTGGTAAAGATGAGCGCCCAGTTACCGTCGGCAGACCATTGGTAATCTTCAATGCTCAGGGCAGTGGCAGCGCCTTGCGGAGTGAGCTGCTCTAAGGTGACAAGGACTTTTCTACCGCTTCCGTCTGGTTGGTAGAACACAATGTCATTGCCCGTTACACCGTGATCAGTGTCGGTGTTGGATCCATTACTTCGGCTTTCTAATACCGTGTAGCCACTGCCGTCGTCTAACCAGCGGAAATAGGGCGCGCGTTCACTTTTGAATGTGTTGTCTTTGTAGATGCGTTCCAGAGACAAGGCTGGCTTTTCTGGTTCAGTCGTCGTACTCGACGTTGAACTGCAGGCTGTTAGGGCAAGACCAGCCAGTAAACTGGCCAGTAGTGTTGTCGTTAGTGTTTTCAATGTAGCTCCCACCTTCGTTATCATTATTTGTGTGTTGCGAATTGGTATAATGGGAGCCAGTATAGGAAAATTACGCGTAACAACAAACTCGCTTGGTAGCAAAAATAACGCGGTTTGTGGCGTTTTGGGCGTATGCGTGCTTACGGCATGGATGCCAAATATTCCCGCGCCTCGTCTACACCTTCGTCGGCGGCGCGTTGTAACCAGTTTATGCCAGCTTGCTTATCGGCCGCTACGCCGCGCCCCTCAATCAAAATCATACCATAATGATACTTAGCCAGACTGGTGTAACCCGCTTCATCCTGGGTATGCGCGCCCCGTTTTAACAACGCGGCGGCTTTTTCCAGGTCCTGCGGTACGCCTATGCCAGAATCGTAAATTTGTGCCAGCCAAATCATCGAATACACGCTTTCCCAGCGTGCAATGCAGTCTTCAAATATGGCAATGGCGGCATCGTGATCGCCCACTTTTTCGGCGGCGTAGCCGTACAAACACTTGATGGGTTTATCGCTGTGCACAAAATGCTCGTAGCTTAATTCATTGCCGGTTTCTTCGGTGCCGTGAGCAGCCCGGCAAGCGAGAAGCAAACAAAATGCGATAAGTGCGTATTGCATGGCCATTTTCCTTAATGGTGTTAATTATTTGTAAATACTATAGGCGCTGAAACAATCTGAAAATATGCTACTTGGGAATGAATCCGCTACTACTCCGGTCTATTTTACGTACAACCACTTAACGAATATTTGAGCCAAGATGCCACTGAGTTATCGTCAATTTTGTATTCAGGATACGGATGATGTTTGCCGTTTATTGAACGACACCGCAATTCGGCGGCATTTGCCACTTGCATCAATGGCTGGCAGCTTTTCGGTTGAATTTGTTCAGCAGTGGATTGCACGGTCGCGTGCCCACTGGCAAGAGCATGGTTACGGTATTTGGCAAATCGAACGGGATGGTGAATTCATTGGCTGGGGCGGATGTCAGGTATTCAATGGCGAGCGAGAGTTTGTGCTGGTAGTACAAAGACGTGCAATGGGAGCCGGTTTATCTTTGATCAAACAGGTGCTTGAGCATGCGCTTGGGGAATTTGGTGCTGGCAGTATGCTGGTTGTATTACCGTTAAGCCGGCCGGGTAGCCGCTTACTGAAACGTGTGGGTTTTACAGATGAGCAGACTGTAAGGATAAATGGGTGCGATTTTATTCAGTATCGGCACCCATTTTTGTGTGAGGAAACGCTTGCCTAATCAACATACATCTTTTGCTGAAACTTCAGTGTCTCACTGTCGTTACCGCGTTGAATGCGAATGTTGAACCGGTATGTTTCCTGATCGCGAAAAGGCAATACCGCAAGATAGTATATGGCATCGCCTTCCTGTACCCGTTTGAACGTTAGCGCTTTTTCGGTGCCCAGCAAATTGGTTGCACTGCCTTCCACGCCTACAAACTGCGCTTTTTGCGTCGCAGTGTCGAGTACTGAGATGTTCACCAGCGCGTTGTATTTGCTGCGTACAATACCGTATTCACGAGCGGTGTCGGGGCTAAAGAACGTAGAGTTCACCACGATATAGTGAACGTCCCATTCGCCAAGTTGCATTTTTTGCTCAGCGGACACGGTAAACGTGAGTAACGCCAATGTGAGGCAACACAGTTGCCAGAACTGCTGACTCAACTGCTTAAGCATCGCAAACCTCATTAATAAAAGGGTAAAAAATCTGCCAGTAGCATTTCTACGAATTTAAGCCCGATAATGGCCACCAGCACTGATAAATCCATTCCGCCCATGGGGGGAAGCACGCGTCTAATAGGGCTTAATAGCGGCTCTGTAAGCTGATGCAGTACATATTCAAACGGACTTCCGCCTTGCGACACCCAGCTCAAAATGGCGCGCATAATTAATACCCAGAATACCAGCGTGAGGAATTCTTTTAATACCGACAACGCGCCAATGATGATCATGCCTAATGGGTTGATATTGCCGCCCAGCAATAAGCTGAGCGCAAGGTATTTACCCATGGCAACCAACAACGCCAGAATGAGGGTAGCCACGTCAATGGAGCCCACCGACGGTATGATCCTGCGCATTGGGCCTATCAACGGGTGCGTAGCTTTTACCACAAACTGACTGAGTGGGTTGTAAAAGTCAGCTTTGCTGAGTTGCAGCCAAAATCGCAGTAACACCACCATCAGGTACAAATTAAAAATAGTGCTAATTAAAAACACCATCGCGTTCATGTTGCGTTCCTATTAGTTAAAGAGAATTAGCCATTTCTTCGGCCCGGGATACCGCCGCTTGCATTGCTTTTGATACCATACCGGAAATATTGTCATCCATGAACGACTGAATCGCTGCGGCGGTTGTTCCGCCTTTAGACGTCACCTGCGCGCGCAGTTCGCTCAGCATTAGCTGTGGGTTTTCACATACCATTTGCGCGGCGCCCAACATCGCTTGCTGAACCAGCAACCTTGCATCCTCTTCGCTGAAACCCATGCGCATACTTTCTTCCTGCATGGCTTGCAGGAATAAGAAGAAATAGGCAGGGCTGCTGCCTGCTGCTGCAATCACGCCATTAATGCCACTTTCTTCGGTTACCCAAAGTGTTTTCCCTACGGCAGCCATCACCGCATCTACATATTTCCGATCGCTTTCACTTACCGACGCATCGGCATACAGTCCTGACATGCCAAGACCCAGCAGGCTGGGGGTATTAGGCATAACCCGCACAACCGGGTATTCAGCGCCCAGCATTTGCTGTAATCGTTGTACAGGCAGGCCGGCCGCGATAGAAATATACAGTTTGCCGGTTAAATCAGTGTCCTGTTGCAAAGCAGCACATACCTCTTCCATCATTTGCGGCTTTACCGATAGCACTACGGCGTCGGCAAATGCACAGGCATCACCGTTAGATTGAGTTACCTGAATGCCATACTCGGCAGCCAACGCATCGAGTTTCGGGCGTGAACGGTTGCTGGCCATAATATGATCTGCCGGGTAACCTGAAGCAACCAATCCCGCAATGATACTGCGTGTCATGTTGCCTGCACCAATGAAGGCGAGTTTGCGATGTTGCATGCGTCTCCTGTTGATTCTGTTGACGTTAAAAAACGGGTATTGCTGACACAACCTGTTCTTAGTTGCGCGACCCAAAAATGGCCGTGCCAATACGCACCATGGTTGAACCATGAGCAATGGCCAGTGCCATGTCGTTACTCATACCTACCGATAGTGTGTCTATGCCATCTGCCGAAGCCTGTAATTGTGTATACAGAGCGTGCAGCTGGCTTAGCGTATCGCACTGCTGTGCCTCACTTACGTTGGTTGCGGGTATTGCCATCAGGCCCCGCAACTTCAGATTCGGCATAGCACAAATTGCTTCTGCAATACCGGGTAACTCTGCCGGTAAAATACCAGATTTAGTGGCTTCTTGTTCCAGGTTTAGCTGAATGCACACATTCAGCGGCGGCATACCAGCCGGGCGCTGCTCGTTTAATCGTGTGGCAATTTTAAGGCGGTCAACCGATTGTACCCAGTCAAAATGCTCCGCCACTAACTTTGTCTTATTTGATTGTATGGGGCCAATCATGTGCCATTCAATGTCTGAGAGCGTTTTTAATTGTTCAATTTTGGCAACGCCTTCCTGAATATAATTCTCGCCGAACTGTCGTTGTCCGGCTTCATACGCTGCTTTGATATCCGATACCGGTTTAGTCTTGCTTACTGCCAGTAATCGGACACAATGAGCAGGACGATGTGCATTAGCAATGGCGTGTTCAATTTCTTGGCGTGCGTTTGTCAGGCGATCTGCTATTGTTTGCATTAACGAACTCATCTAGTGGTTGGGAGAAACCAGGTTGTGGATATTACCGAACTTTTAGCTTTCAGTGTAAAGAATAACGCATCGGATCTGCACTTGTCGGCCGGATTGCCGCCGATTATTCGTGTAGACGGAGAAATGCGACGACTGAATGTTGATCCGTTGGATCATAAACAGGTTCATGCATTAATTTACGAAATCATGAACGACAAGCAGCGTAAAGAGTACGAAGAAAACCTCGAAACCGACTTTTCGTTTGAGGTAAAAGATTTATCGCGATTCCGGGTTAATGCCTTCGTGCAAAACCGCGGTGCTGCTGCTGTATTACGTACCATTCCCAGTAAAGTACTCACCTTGGACGAACTGGGTGCGCCACCCATTTTTAAAGAAATCATCAATCAGCCAACCGGTATTGTGCTGGTAACCGGCGCAACAGGCTCGGGCAAAAGTACTACGCTGGCAGCTATGGTTGACCATATCAACGCGCACAAGCGCGAACATATTCTCACCATTGAAGATCCCATTGAATTTGTACACCAGAATAAATTGAGCGTACTTAACCAGCGTGAAGTGCACCGCGATACGCATAGTTTCTCGAACGCATTGCGTTCCGCTCTGCGTGAGGATCCGGATGTGATCCTGGTGGGGGAGTTACGTGATTTGGAAACCATTCGACTGGCCATTTCAGCGGCGGAAACCGGCCATTTGGTGTTTGGTACGTTACACACTAACTCTGCACCTAAAACCATCGACCGTATCATTGATGTGTTTCCAGCGGAAGAGAAGGCCATGGTGCGCTCCATGCTATCGGAGTCACTGCGCGCGGTTATTTCTCAAACGTTGCTGAAGAAAATCGGCGGTGGCCGGGTAGCCGCACACGAAATCATGGTAGGTATACCCGCTATTCGCAACCTTATTCGCGAAGACAAAGTGCCGCAAATGTACTCGGTTATTCAAACCGGGCAGTCGCACGGCATGCAAACCATGGATCAGTGTTTACAGCGCCTGGTGGCAACCGGCGTGATCACACAGCAGGATGCCATGTCTAAAATGATCGATAAGCAACGACCGGGATTCTAGGGAGCGAGCGCATGTTGGATCAGTTTTTACAGATGATGGTAGACAAGGGCGCGTCAGACTTATTCGTAACCGCCGGGTTTGCTGTGAGCGCCAAGATTAACGGTAAACTCACACCGCTTACTGAGCAGGCACTTAGCGAACAAGGTGCATTGGATTTAGTGCATGCCTCAATGAACGAGGACCAGAAAAAGACCTTCCACAGTACCAAGGAGTGTAACTTTGCCATTGCCCGGGAAGGGGTAGGGCGATTCCGTTGCAGTGCCTTCTGGCAACGCGACCAAGCTGGCATGGTGGTGCGTCGTATCGTTACGCAAATTCCCAACGCTGACGATCTGGGCCTACCGCCCGTACTCAAAGACATTATTATGGCTAAACGCGGGCTGGTGTTGTTTGTGGGGGGCACCGGTACTGGTAAATCAACATCGCTGGCGGCGTTAATCGGGCATCGCAATACGCATTCGCGCGGGCACATTCTTACTATCGAAGATCCCATTGAGTTTGTACACGAGCACAAAAACTGCGTGATTACGCAGCGTGAAGTGGGTATTGATACTCAGTCGTTTGATGATGCGTTAAAAAGCTCATTGCGTCAGGCGCCGGATGTGATCCTGATTGGTGAAATTCGCTCCATGGAAACGATGGAGTACGCAATGTCATTTGCCGATACCGGACACTTATGTGTGGCAACTTTGCACGCCAACAACGCCAACCAGGCGATTGAACGCATTATGCATTTAGCGCCCAAAGACATGCACGACAAGCTGCGGTTTGATTTGAGTCTGAACATTCGGGCGATTGTTGCACAGCAATTGGTGCCAACTGTTGATGGCAAAGGGCGGGTTGCCGCCATTGAAATACTGTTGAATTCACCGCTTATTCGCGATCTGATTCAGCGCAACGAAATGGGCGGTCTGAAAGAAGCCATGGAGAAAGGGCGTGAGCAAGGTATGCAAACCTTTGATATGGCCCTCTTCGATCTTTACAAAGCCGATCGCATCACCATGGAACAAGCGCTGCATCATGCTGACTCACCCAATGATTTAAGGTTAATGATTAAGCTTGATGCCAACAGCAATAAGGGCGACGGTCTGGGTTCGTTGTCTGGCGTTTCAATTGATATGGACTAATGATCAGACTCTGTCAAAGCGATAGCGCTTTTACCCTTCAGCAATACTACGATGCCCTACAAGCGCAGGGCATCGCCTGTTTAATCCGCAATCAGTTCATCAGTGGCGCAGCCGGAGATTTGCCTATTCAGGACACACAACCCGAACTCTGGCTGATGGACAAAGACGATCTGATGATAGCCAACAAAGTGTTGGACGAACTTTCTGCGCAATGTGAACACGGCGAGTGGGTATGCGGTAGTTGTAATGAGCCTCAGGAGGCTGCTTTCAATTTGTGTTGGCAGTGCCAGCAGCCTCGTATTTGTGAGTAGCTAAATGGTGCATCGGCGACTGGTTTTCTATTGTGAAATTAGTACTGCTTCCAGTTAATTTTGACATGTTAACTTAGCATAGGCGCGATTGAGTTTCTGTCGCGCCTCCTTTACGCTAAACATCCACTTTATACTGGCTCGTTCATCATTTCTTCTATTTTCCCAAGCCGTTAACTCATGCTCTAATTCGTCCCATTTCGCTATGCGCCGGTTTAAACACTGTCTGTTCATTATGCCGATCTCAATTTCAACCATGTTTAGCCAACTCGCATGCTTAGGCGTGTAATGAAAGGTGATTTTATCCAGAATTCGTCTGGCTTCTGGTGCGGGGTAACGTTGGTAGAGTGAGCCTAGTGTATGGGTAATGAGGTTATCAAGTACAACGTGAAGTTGTTTGGCGTTGGGGTAATGTACATCGACCAGCTCTTTCATGCATTCAGCAAAATCCTCTCTCTTTTTAGTGGTTGTCACCTTCGTTTTTCGCCAACCTCTATGTTGATCATACATCATGAAGATGTTCGCTACGGCTTCACGTTTATATTCGTAATCTATGCGTTCACTTTGCCCTGGTTTTGGTGAAATGGGGGCACGTGTGTGCGACACGAGTTGCTTCATAGCCTCGTCAAAATTGATAACCGGTTCATCGGGATTGGCGGGTTGTGCATACAACGCCAAGACATCTTCCATTTGC
Organism: Alteromonas sp. AMM-1; assembly: GCF_047290655.1. NCBI lineage: Bacteria > Pseudomonadati > Pseudomonadota > Gammaproteobacteria > Alteromonadales > Alteromonadaceae > Alteromonas > Alteromonas sp. AMM-1. The sequence continues at coordinate 18,879 of NZ_JBLBUE010000053.1, forward strand.
GCGATATAATTGGCATCTATCTTTCCCAGACACCACATCTTTTTTTGCCAGGGTTTTAACTCATTGGCTTTTAGTCGCTGCCTTATTGTTTCCAGCGATACGCGTTTTGATTCAGTTAATACGACGAGTTCATCGGCCAGTAGCGTTAAGGTCCAACGAGCCTGACCTTCTGGCGGTTTGCTACAGGCAATGCTAACAAGCGCAGCTTCCTCCAGAGAACTTAATACCCTCGGTTGTCCACTACGTTTAGCCTCTTCTAAGGCAAACGTAAGTCCTTCTTCTACAAATCCTCGTTTTACCCGGTATACCGTTGAACTACTGGTCTGCAAACGTTGACAAATTTCTGCATCAGTAAGACTTTGCTCATTGGCAAGTAATAAAATTTGAGCCCGCGTAAGCTTTCTCGCACTATGCTTCCCTTTCTTTAATAGCGATTGTAAATAAGATTCTTCTTCAGATGTCAGTGAGACCAAATAGCGAGTGTTCATTTCAATTATGTGTTGTACTAAAAACCATAATTGATCATGAGCGACTCGATTAGTCTAGCTTTGAGCGCTTAAATGACGGAAAAATATACAGAAACCCAAGGGCGATACCTTGCCTACATTTATTACTACACAAAAGTGAATGGGATAGCACCTTCACATGCTGACATCACAAACTATTTTGGTGTTACGCCACCAACAGTGAATAGTATGTTGAAAACGCTATGCGATAGAGCCTTGCTTACGCGGGAGCCCAAAGTGGCAAGATCATTGAAAGTAACTCTGACTCCGAAAGAGTTACCGTTAATCTGGTAACTCAATCGATCAGAACTAAATGGAAGCGGTATTAGGGCGTGTTGATCTTTGCTGTATTAATTTTGTTCGTTCTAGGTGTTCAGCGATCGCGGCGCATGTTCGCAGGTGAAGTGGTTCTGCGTCAAGAGCATGCAACAAAGAGCGGTGGACACCTGGAGCGAACCCTTCGGGCAGCGCCTGTGCAACATTTCTACTGCTTCAGCCCAAGTTCATGTAGTTGACTACACTTCACTTGCGCTTCATTGTATAAACGTCGCACAGACTGCTGCAAAATCATACAGCAAAGATCAACACGCCCTAATAAGGTAAGCAATTTTGCGGTAAAAAAGCGCATAAAGTACGTCAATTCAAATTGCACAATTGAAACAAAATTGTATTCAAAGCAGCAGTAGCGTGACAATTTCCAAAGAAGGCCTACCGGCCTTATTGGTCTACGGTACTCCCCGTTGCTTGAGTTTCTCCAGACTCACCCGATCTTTCATACTCATGATCAGCGCAGCGATACTTAAAAGTAAAATACTGCCAGATTCGTAAATCAGGACAATTTTATCGAGTTCTTTGCTTTGCAGAATAATCATGCGACTTAGCGCCGTCATGGCAATGATTAGTGGCAAGGTTACCGGGATACGATTGCTATTGTAGTAGGCGGCCAGCATACCCATCACCTCAGCATAGATAAAGAGTAACAAGAGATCCGATAGCTCCACCTTTTGGTGGCGAAACATGTGCATTATTTCGGCACCCACTGCAACCAGCGTGGCCAGCATAATCAAAATCAACAGCAGTTTTTCAATCTGTCCAAGGAGTTTGGGCATCGCTTCCTCTTACTTCTATGCGAGTTGGTATATGCCATACTGCTAAAAGACAGCACGAATGGCTATTGCTCAAAAGTCGGAAATTGATACTGCTTGATGTGTAGTGGCTGGCACTACATTCAGACTAGACGAACTGGTTTTCAAACCAGCTGGAAAAAATCAAACAGGCAGACACACTGTCTACTTTGCCCTTCGACAGCTTTTTATATCCACCGAGTTCGAACAAAGCAGCTTTCGCATCGGCGGTACTCAGACGTTCATCCCAGGTAGTAACGGGCTTGTTGAAGCGGCCGTGTAACCGATTGGCGAACGTTTGGGCCCGTTGGGTCATTAATTGTGTGGTGCCATCCATATTCAGCGGTAAACCTACTACCACCAGATGCGGCTGCCACTCGTTAAACAGCTTTCCCACTAATTCCCAGTCAGGTAT